>NZ_JBBMEI010000012.1:0-73868 GCF_040096655.1 Blautia intestinihominis
TTAACTGAACCGCCGGATGCGGAACCGCATGTCCGGTGGTGTGAGAGGTCGGCGGCAAAAGCCGTCTCCTACTCGATCTAAAATTTTTTCCTAAAGATTTAGCACTTCCACGCACTGGACGGGACATATCGGGAGAACGAAAGGTAATGTATTTTCTGCTGTTTTTGCCAAATTCTGCGTTTTTTATTTCATATCCTTTAGCTTCCATAAATGTAAGAAATTCTGAATAAGTGGAAACGATTCGGATTGTCTGGCTGATATCTTTTCGCAGCTGCGCTTTTTTACTGGATTCAGATTTATTTGCAGCCCATTCATTGTATTTCATTCCTTTTTTACCATCTGGCATAATTGTGGACAGGTTATGTTCCTGGCATAAAGTGTCGCTGAGATTTCGTATTTTCCAGTAATTCTTTTTACAGTCATGGTAATGAGAAAAAGTGATGTTATCTGCAGAACAGAAAATTAAATGGTTATGTACATGACCTTTATCAGTGTGTGTTGTCAGAACATAGGAGTATTTTCCTTCCAGTAAGCGATCCGCAAGTTCTTTGCCAATTTGATGGGCTTCTTCATAGGAAACTTCACCAGGGGAAAATGCCTGAATCAGATGAAATGCCTTATTTGTATTGTGCGGATCTCTGCAGTCATGTGTATGATCCAAAGTGTATTTAAAGTCAAGAACGGCTGTTTCGGGAGAGCAGGCAAAGGAAGAAATATATAGATTCTGGTCAGTTTTATCTGGATTGCAGATGTATTCTATTGCTTTATCAACGGTTGTTTTGATACCATGGATTTTTGTAACTGCCATATTTTTTCCATTAACTCCTTTATATCGTCCAGGTCCTTTGGGTAAACTGTATTGGTACTGTTTATACGATGGGTGATCTGATTCAAATTGCTGCTGATATTGCCCAGCAGGGTATTCATTTTTCGGATATGAGAGTAGTCTACTTCATATACAAATCCATATAAGATCATTTTCCGTAGAAAGGCAGATTTGCTTTTCATCCTGGAAAGACGATATTTTTCTTCTAAAATGTATTGTTCGTCATCATTCAAATAAAATTGTACGGGATGAATTCTGGTACGTTTGCTCATTGAAATCCTCCAATTCGTTTTTTTCTATAAAAAAGAGTACAAAAAAACTGTCTAACCAGTTCGGCTATGACAGTTATGGTATTTGGTTTTTTGTTGGTTTGGACAGATGTATCTGTAAGTTATTTTAACAGGACTGGGTGAAAGCGTCAAATTAAGAAATTATAAAATATGAGAGGGCCAGGGATACTCCCTGATACATTTTGGTAGAATGAACCGGAAAGGGAATTTGACAAAATGAGCCAGTTGTCATGACACTGGCAGTGCTTGCTTCTTTTGGGGTGTAGCCTGCAAAGCAGGCTATGCAAAAGCTATAAAACATAAATGGAACTGTGAGAAGTGGTTGAGAATATAATCCTGATAGCGTATAATCAGAGCAAGAAATCGTAAGTGAGGGATAAATTTGAAACGTGAGGAAATTTTTCAATATGTGAAAGAGTAATATGGAACGGAACCGGAATATTTATGGAAAAAAGATCCTGATTCTGCGGTGCTTCGACATAAAAATGGAAAATGGTATGCTATAATTATGGCAGTGGAAAAGAAAACACTGGGATTAGAAGAAGATGGAAAAATTAATATCCTGGATGTAAAATGTGATCCTGATCTGGTTGGGATGTTAATTCAAACGTATGGATTTTTACCGGGGTATCATATGAATAAGCGACACTGGATTACGATTCTTTTGGATGAATCTGTCAGTGAAGCTAAGACGCTAGATTTTCTGGATATGAGTTATGATTTAATTGACAGTGGGAAGTAATTAAAATTAAAAAGGAAGCCTTTCAGAAAAATCTCTGATCGGCTCCCAGGTATTCATTCTGGATATGTATAAGTTGATCTTTGCAACAGGATATTTTCCCAATCTCGTTCATGGCGCAACACTCGGAGAATATGAATCTCTTTTGTTTCTTCCATTATAATATAAAAAATAATAGATGGCGGAAAAGATCTTTTATGTATGGAATATCCTCTGTACAGAATTTGAGTTCGGGGAAAGGCAGTACTGAACTGGCCTAAATTCTGCATTTGTTCTTTCAGATCAGATTGAAAACGGTCAGCACGTTGCTGGCCGAATTCTTCTTCAATATAATCTGCAATGTCTGTGACATCGTAAATTGCTTCCCAGGTTAAAATAATTTTATATTCTTGCATTTCTTCGTGCATCCCTTAATTCTGTGATTTTGCGAAAAGCATCTTCCAGTGGCAATTCACGACCAGCTTCCATATCATCAATTCCCCGGTCTAACATGCGGAGAAGATGATTGTTTTCCTGGTTTTTATCGGTTGTAGGGACTTTTTTTGTTAATTCCATGAAATCACTCCAATCATACGGTTTATAAATAGTGTATGTTGTTCAGAAGTATCTATCCATAGTTTAGCATAGAATGGGCAGCAATACAATTGAATTATTTTGCAGGAGCGTCCGTCAGACCAAGAAGATATTCGCAGGAAACATTAAATACTTCGGCCAGTGCGACAACTTCGTAGTCGGGAACGAAACGTGTGCCTTGTTCAATTCGCAGGATTGCCAGATCATTAAAATCATATCCTGCAAGTTGTAATTTGGCAGCGAGTGTTTTCTGAGTAAGATTATGAGCCTTTCGTAATTCTTTTACCCGTTGTCCTATTCTGTTTTTACTGTTCGTTTTTTTATCCCAATAAATAATCATTCTGATCCTCAAAAGTTTCTAAAGATGAAGTATTATTATTGATTTTAAGGAAAAATATTGTTACTATACTTCTAAAGATGAAGTTTTTGGAAAGTTTATTTGATTTTTGAAATAAGAAAATGATAATGCTGCCTGTAATGAGAAATAATTCTAATGAGAGGTGGAAAGAAGATGAATGAATTTTATGAAGCAGTATCGAATTTATTTGAGGAATTGCGCTGTGACTCCGGAGAAAGAGAATATACAGTACAGCCGGAAGAATGGAAAGAAGCAGAGAAGAATTTGAAACAAATACAAAAGAAGCTGCCACTACATCTGGAAAAAATCCCAGAGCGTGAGCAGAATTTCTGGAATAAATATCTGGATCAGTTAGAACATTTCCATTATGAAGAGGAGCAGCGGGCTTATTACCAGGGAATGATGGATGTAGTTGAGTTTCTTATTAATATAGGGGCAATAAAGAAATCCACGAATGTTAAGAGAATGATAGAAAAATATGCACGTTAAGAGTGGCGGTATGGGAAACCATACCGCTTCTTCAGAATAATTCAGATAGAATTCAAATGAATTTCAGGGATCTTGTTTATAGTGGTCTGTAGGAATTTTGTATGTGCGCAGGTATGCTTCTACGATGGCAAGGATAGCGGTAATTTGCTCATCGTTGCATTTTGACAGGTACATGAGCAGGCGTTGATAATCAAGATTATCTGTATGATTGTTTGGATAAAACAATGGTTCAGGAGGAACATTTAAAGCGCGTACCAGTTTTCTGATTTTATGAAAACTGGGAACTCGGCCCCCATTTTCAATTTCCTTTAAATATCGGCTGGACATTTCTGCTTTTTCAGCTAATTCTTCATAAGTCAATTTTTGCTCGTGTCGGGCGTTCTTAAAAAACAATCCCAGTTCTTTATCTGTTTGTTTTGGCATATGATACACCTCCATGTTTAGTGTATAGTTCCCTTTCTTGAAAGAAAATGAACTAATATTTCACTAAAAAAGAGGGTGATATTTCACTTTTTAAAAGACATATAAAATTCTGAATTTCCGTAAAACAGATCCGGAGGTATAGGAAAGATTAAGAATTTTATTGTCTGGTATCATATCCGTCATTACGTGACGGATGAAATAGATAAATAGTTCAAAAAAGCAAATAAATTTCTTTACCTCAAAAAGTGAATTATATGCCACAAAAAATGATGGCAAAATATTATCTTTTGATATAAATAGCGTCCGATGGGCTAAAAACTACCCATTTCATTAGACCATCCGTTTTTATTTGAAAATAGATTTAGGACAGGATTTACTAATCTTTCGCAACATTTATGTCCCCGGGCAGGCATGATAAAATAGAGGTAGAAAGGATAGATAAAGGAGGTTTTGAAGATGAAGATACTGCTGAAAATATTGGTCGCTCCCTTTGCTTTAGCGTTGTCCCTTCTGGCGGCTCTGCTGGTGTTCCTGTTTGATATTTGTGCCGTCCTGCTGACGATTGCCTCTGTGATTCTGGTGGTGCTGGGTGTCGTTCTCTTTTTCACGCCGACGCCCATAGGCGGGATTGTATTTCTGTTTCTTGCCTTCCTTCTTTCGCCGTATGGACTGCAAGCGGCGGCGGGCTCCCTTCTTTGGACGCTGGATGGAGGCAAATCCGCTCTGTACCGGTTTCTGGCAAGTTAAGCAGCCTCGGGCCATACTGGCCCGAAGTTGGGGCGGTCTGGATGGGCCGCCCCTTTCTCATGGAAAGGAGGGATGATTTTTGGCTACCACAACTTTGTTACAGCGCCATGCGGGCGAAGGCGAAACGATTGCTGAGGCAATCCGGGATTGTCTGGACTATGGCAAGGACCCGGAGAAAACAGAAAGCGGAAAGTATATCTCCGCTTATGAATGTGATCCGGCCACCGTGGCGGACGAGTTCCTTTTGGCAAAGGCCAGCTATGCCGCTATGACGGGCCGGGAACAGAAAAAAGAAAATGATGTGCTGTGCTATCAGATACGACAATCCTTCTATCCGGGCGAGATCACCCCGAAGGAGGCGAACCGTATCGGCTATGAGTTGGCTATGCGCTGGACGAAGGGGCGGCACGCTTTTATCGTTACCACGCATACCGACAAGCAGCACATCCATTGTCACATTTATTACAACTCCACCACCCTTGACTGCACCCGGAAATTCCGAAACTTTTGGGGCTCCAGCTTCGCCCTCCGTCGGCTCTCTGACAGGCTGTGCCTTGAAAACGGGCTATCCATCGTGGAGAACCCGAAGCCCCGGAGCAAGGGTAAGTATCGGAATTATGGAGAATGGCAGAAAGAACGAAAAGGACCGCTTTCCTATCAGGACAGGCTGCGCCTCGCCATTGATACTGCGCTGGCGGAGTACCCCGCTGATCTGGACAAATTTCTCAATTTGATGAAGAGGGCCGGGTATGAGGTCAAGAAGGTTCGGGGCGGCGGTATCAGTTTCCGGCTGACCGGGCAAGGGCAGGAACGCTTCACCCGTCTGCGTGCCTCCACGCTGGGGGACGGCTACGACTTGCAAGATGTTCTGTCCGCCATTGAGGGCAAAGAAAAACGCCCCGGACATTCGGAGCGGAAAATCAGTCTGGCGGTGGATATTCAAGCAAAACTGGCTGCCGGTAAGGGACCGGGATATGAACACTGGGCGAAGGTATTTAACATTAAGCAGATGGCCGCTGCCCTTGCCTATATACAGGACAATGGACTGACCGATTATGAGCAGTTGGCACAGAAAGCCACCGAGGCGGCAGAACGTTTCCATGCCATTTCCGAGTAGATCAAGCAGACGGAACAGGCCATGAAAACCAATGCCGGGCTAAAGGCCGCAACGGTTCAGTATGCCAAAACCCGTCCGGTCTTTGAGCAGTATAAGGCGACGAAGTACAGCCGGAAATTCCTTGCGGAGCATGAGGCCGACCTTGAACTGTACCGGGCTGCACAAGCGGAAATGCGCTCTCTGCTGGGCGGGGCGAAGCTCCCTAAAATGGATGTGCTGAAGGAGGAAGGCCGCAAGCTCACAGCAAAGAAAAAACAGCTCTATGGAGAATACCAGAAGGCACGACGGGATATGCAGGAGATCGTCACGATCAAGGCGAACATTGACACTTTGATGGGCTACACCGAGCCGGGCAGAAAGCATGAAAAGGAGCGTTGAGATTATGAAAACAAGGAGCAAAGCGACGCTGACACTTCGGGCCATGTTGGCCCGAAGATACGGGTTTGGGGCGAGCCCCAACAAGCCGCCTTTGTGCCACTTGTGGTCACAGAGGCATTGCTTGCCATTTAGCGACACCCCCAAAATAGCACAAAAAAACAGAGGCTCTTATTTCTGAACCTCCGTTTCTCTGGCTTTCTTGAGCCCTTCGGCTGTGGCCTCCATGACAACTAGCTCCTTTTCATTCATGGAGTTGAGAAGTACATCAATGTGCTTTCTGCAACTGTGCTCGTCCCGCTGTTCTTCCCGGTAGAAAAACTGGTCTACGGAAATATCGAACATGGTAACGAGTTTGAAAAATAAATTGAAGCTGGGATGTTGTCCCTTATTTTCAATATTCATAATCGTGCGGTCTGTCTTGCCGACCAGCTCCGCCACATAGGCCTGTGTCCAGCCTCTTTCTTCTCTAGCTTGTTTGATTGCCAGCCCGAGCCCATGAAAGTCAAACCTGATTTCATCTTGGTTCATTCTCATATCACCCTATATCATTGTACATTTCGGGTTGAATTATGAGAATGTAATGAAATTTGATGTTAAGTAGTATTTTATTTCGCTGTCAGATAGCCACATGATTGAATATAGCAAACGATTGTGATAAAGTTGATACGAATATGCCATAAAATTATATTCTGCAAATTGATCAATGTTAAAGAGAGGTATTTTATATGAATTACACAATTCTAATAGTTGATGACGATATGGCTATCAATGATATGCTTGTTAAATATCTTCGGAAAAATGGTTATATAACATATTCTGCTTATTCAGGAACAGAAGCCCTTCTTTTTCTTGAAAAGCAAAAAGTTAATCTGATTATTTTGGATTTAATGCTTCCCGGTCTTTCTGGCGAACAAGTTTTAGCAGAAATAAAGAAAACAAAAAATGTACCTGTAATCGGTCTATCTGCAAAAGAAGATTCTAAAAGTAAAATTTTCTTATTGAAAAACGGTGCTGATGATTATGTAACGAAACCCTTCGATATAGAAGAACTACTTGCAAGGATTGAAACGATTTTGCGACGGATTTATGAAAATCAATATACATCAAATTCCTTGTTATGTTGTGGCGATTTAAATTTAGATACAATAGGAATGGAGGCCACTCTAAAAAATCAAAAATTGCCCCTTACAAAAAATGAGTTTGCTATATTGAAAATGCTTATGGAACATCCGCAACAAGTATTTACGAAAGATATGATTTATGAGCAATTATGGAATGAAACTTTAGAGGGAACTGAAAATGCTATCAATGTTCATATCAGCAACTTACGCAAAAAAATTGCTGCAATAGATAATAGTAAATCATATATTAAAACGGTTTGGGGAATTGGGTTTAAGATGGACATATAATCTTTATGAAATCCTTAGATTTAGAAAATAATTTACTTAAACTTATCCCTTACACTAAAACCACAAGGAGGGATATATCATGGAATATATATTAAGAACGAACACAGTATCTAAAAAATACACAAATTATTATGCTGTTGATAAAGTATCCATTTCTATTAAAAAAGGCGAAATATATGGCTTGATTGGAGAAAATGGTGCTGGTAAGTCTACTTTAATGAAAATGATTGCAGGTTTGGTTGAACCATCAGAAGGCTCTATTGAACTATTTGGAAATTTTGTTCCCCAGACCGAGCGTTATCGTATTGGTTGTGTAATTGAATCTCCGGCACTTTATGCAGAATTAACCGCAAAACAAAATTTGGAAGTATTTAGAAAAGCATATGGACTGTCAAGCAAAGAATCTGTACAGCAAATTTTAAAGCAGGTGGGTCTGTCACAATATGAAAATAAAATTGTCAAAAAATTTTCATTAGGTATGAAACAGCGTTTAGCCATTGGCATTGCCTTGTTGGGAAATCCTGATTTTCTGATTCTTGATGAACCTATTAATGGTTTAGATCCGACTGGAATACAAGATATGAGGAATTTCTTATTAAAACTAAATAGGGAAGAACATATTACTATTATGATTTCCAGTCATATCTTGGGGGAATTGTCAAAAATTGCAACGAAATACGGCATTATTAAAAATGGCAAGCTGATTGAAGAAATCACTGCAAAAGAATTAAATGAAAAATGTCAATGTTGTTTAAAAATTAAGGCATCAGATACTGCACAGGCCGCTATTTTAATAGAGAAAAATCTCCATACTAAAAACTACGAAATTCTTTCCGATAATAATATTCGGATTTTTGAATATGTAGACAATCCCGGAATTGTAAACTCCTTACTGGTTAATCATGGAATTTCTGTTGATGAATGTACTGTAACAAAGGAGTCACTGGAAGATTACTTTAATGAAAAAATGAGAGGAGGCATAGTCAATGCTTAATTTAATTAGAGCTGATTTTTATAAAGCAATACATGGAAAAGTCTTGAAAGTATGTTTTCTTATGATGACAGGATGGATATTCTTATGTGCTTATGCACAAAAAGCAACGATTGGCATGAGGGAATATTTGGTAGGTACAGAAGTTTCTTCAAATTACTGGGATTCTTTTTTTAATTATTACCCGGTTGTATTCCCTTTGATTATTTTTTGCAGCTACTATTTCTCAAATGATTTTTGTCAAGGGACTGTAAAACATTATATAGAAAAAGGTCTGTCACGATGGAGTTACTTCTTATCAAAATTGGTAATTGGCTGGAGTGTATCATTCTTTTTTTTGGTGTCTGCCTTTTTAATTGGTTTGTTATGTAATAAAATTTTTTTTGGAATAAGCGGTCTTACTTTTACAAGCATTAGCAATATAGTGTCCTACATATTCTGTGAGGCATTATATCATATGGCTGTATCAACGCTCGCAATTTCACTTGTTTTTCTCATAAGAAACAGTTCAGTTAGCATGGCAGTTAATGCTTTGCTTATATTTTTTGGTTATCTGGTTCTTCATGGATTGGAAAGTATTTTGGGCTTAGGATATAACATCACAATTTTTTGGGCAATTAGTAATATCAATAAAACAAGAATAGATATGGCAGTTCAATGGCTTCCAACCGCAATTATCATTTTCTTCGCCTATATGATTATATTTGGTGGAGTTATAGGAACAATTTTCAAGAAAAGAGATATTACATAATGCAGGGAGGGATAATGTTATGAGTGTGGTACTTCAAATATATGCTATCATTGTGACACTATCTCTTATTATTGTTTTATCATTTTACTTGTTTCATCGTAGGGAGGTAACCCGGTTAAGCCAGAAATTGCAAACACTTTTACATTCATTTACCCATGCGGAATTGACATTAGATTTTCCTTCTTCCGATATAACCGATCTTGTAAATGCTTTAAATGAATTGCTTCGAGTTTACCACAAACAAGTATATTCATTACAAAAAAAGGATGAGGCAATCAAAGAAACAATTACAAATTTAGCTCATGATCTTAGAACACCTGTGACTGCTATTCAAGGATATACCCAAATGCTTCTACAATCGCCGGAGTTGTCCGAGGAAGATTTAGATGCAGCAGCTGTTATAAACGAAAGATTGAATGTTTTAAATCAGTTACTAAATCAGTTGTTTGAATTTGCACGAATAGAAGCTGATGAAATGGAATTTTCTTATACTACATTTGATTTAAATGCTGTTTTACGCTCTGTTGCAGTTTCCTTTTTTAAATCTTTTGAGGAACGCAAAATAATTACAGCATTAAGTATTGCAGAGATTTCTTTTCCATTTTATGGAGATGAAAAAGCAGTAACCAGAATTTTTGAAAATATCATTTCTAATGCCTTGTCACATGGGAAAAGTGATTATCATTTTTCATCTTATGATGATAATGAAAATTACCATTTTTCTTTTCAGAATTTTACAGACAGCATAAATGAATCTGATATAGACAAAATATTTAATCGTTTTTATACAACAGATTTATCCCGTTCCCGCAAAACAACCGGTTTGGGTCTCACAATAGCAAAGAATTTAACAGTAAAAATGGGCGGTTCTATCAGTGCTTCTCTAAATAATAATGTTTTTGAAATTGTAGTGTGCTTTCCTAAGCAAAAAGGATAAAAAACTGATGAGCCTGCTTTGGTGGTTAAAAAAAACCGCTTATAAAGTAGGTGTATTACATTGCTTATTCACATAAAAAACTTGATGGCGGTTTCAAAGCCGCCATTTTTCGTGCAAATAATATTCTAACACAAACATGGTGGCGTAGGAGGATGCCGTCATGTCTGCGTTAGTGATTCACAATACCCATGAGTTACATCAGTTAAAAAAAGCCTTGCCCCTCCTCCGGGGTATTCTGGTTACTTATATGAAAAATATTATCATGTAAACGACAGTTCTATTTCATGCGTCCGTATGGCTTCATGCCGTCCGGGCGTTTTTCTGTTTTTATGGGACAACTTCGGGTCATACTGGCCCGAAGTCCAGCCCCGGTGCCGTTCCCCGCCGGTTTCGTTTCGGTCACTTGTCAACCAACAACCGAAACGGAGGTCTATATGGCTATTATCAATTTGCGGGACTATTACCCATTCTATACATCAGATTGTTTTATGGAAGTATCAGAGGAAGTTGCTGAAATGTTCAAGGAATTTGACCGGAAAGAGGCGGCTTACCGTCTGCGTACCTACCGCCATAAAGCCTACTACTCCCTTGATCGGGATGATGGGCTGGAGCATGAAGCGGTATTTGTTTCTCTTTCTCCCCATGAACTGTATGAACGCAAGATTTCCATGCAGGAACTTCACGCAGCCATTTCCAGTCTGCCTGATAAACAGGCAAAACGGATTTATGCTCATTTCATTCTTGGCATGACAAAAAAGGATATTGCCCGGGCTGAGGGCGCGGATGAAAAGGTGGTTCGTGTGGCGATTGAGCGGGGACTGAAGAACTTAGAAAAATATTTAAAAAAATTTTTGTAAGGCGTACCGTTTTTGCCTCAAAAATGAAAAGGCTTATGAAAGGCAACAGAACTTCGGGTCACAGTGGCCCGAGGTTCCCATAAGCCTTCTGCACCTTGCTACGAAAATAAAACTCGTAGCAAAAAACTGAACCTTGACAACAAATGTTTTTAACAATTATGAAAGCATCACTATAAAGCAGTCACAGTATTGGCTGCCTGTAGTGAGATATTGATCGTATTTAAGAAAGGCTAGCTTTGAGCTTCCACATGATAGCCATGCTTTTCCGATTCCCGTATATAACGAGAAAGCTGTTTTTGTTCACAGTGCTTACGTCTTGTTTCAAAACAGGATTAGGACGTTTTTTATATACCTCAAAATACAGGAAAAACAATTTTCTCGTATTTATTAAGAAATTTTTTAAAAATTTCTTCCCACACCCCGACAAATGCACTCATCTGTTTGGGATATGTGTGAAGGGGAAGCAAGAACTTTGCTTATTGCCTACCGGCGGGGAAGGAGGTGAACTCTTATGGAGCAATCCTCTTTTCAAGATGAGCAGACAGTCAGACATCAGTTTGATTCTCTGTGCAAGCTGGCATTGAAAAGTGAAGTTATTAATTATGAAAAGCATATGGCATATCGCCAGAAGTATGAAGTGATGTTGTCAGAATTATCAGAAAAGGAGTTGAGCAGACTTTTTATAATGGATGAGCATGAAATGGAAACACATCGTTTTCAGGTCCTGGGTTACGACATAGAAGTCAAAGATGCATTGATTGCTGAAGCACTGCAGACACTTACTGAAAAGAAAAGGAATGTTGTGTTATTATCATATTTTATGGATATGAGTGATGCAGACATTGCCAGAGAAATGAATCTTGTACGCAGCACAATTAATGAGCATCGTAGACGATCACTGGAACTGATGAGAAAAATATGGAGGAATCTGCAAATGAAAAAAAGTAAAAAACAGAAATGCGCATTTGATTTGCTGCCATTCCATGTTATTGAGGCAGCATCAACTGGTGATACTGAGGCAATCCAGGCAGTGTTGAAGCATTATGAAGGGTACATAACAGTTTTGGCTATCAGAAAAATGTTTGACGAATTTGGACAGGTGCATTATTGTGTAGATGAAACTCTGCGTCAACGCCTGGAAGCAAAACTGATTACTAAGACCTTGGGATTTGATACGAAATCATATGTAAGGAAAAGTAATCAGTAAAGGGAGTATTTAATATAGATTCCTTTTCCCCTTCAGGAATTTTTGTACCTTGAAAATTGTATATTGTTTTACATACAGGACGTGAAGATATGTAGAGCCACTAGGTAAATCCGCCATGATATATCTGCTCTGTTAATGGAGTAAATACGAGGAAATGCTGAAATATAACATTGAAGTAAAGGTATGGAGCGAGAAGAATTTGACAAAATGTGTAGCAGCTGCACAGGGCGACGAAGCATATCTGTGATAATGATACTTCCAGAAAAAATCTGGTCATATTTAATGACGGTGCAAAACCGATGTGGGCAGAGTACTGAACTGCCACCTGTATTGTAATTTTATCTGCCGATGACAGTGTATAAAATTGTAAATTGTCATGGGCAGATAAAAATGTTTTGTCCAAAGAGAAAAGGAGGAGAGAAGAGTGGCGATTAAAATTGAAAAAGGTAAGATTCCAATTTGGGAAAAATATATGCTTACGGTGGATGAAGCAGTGCAATATTTTGGAATAGGTGAAAAGAAAATAAGGATGCTTATTTCGGAACATCTAAATTCAGAATGTTGCTTTACAGTCCAGGTGGGGTGTAAGTCATTGATTAACCGTAAGAAATTTGAGGCCTTTCTGGATCAGACTACGTCTTTGTAAAAAATATACGAACAATTTAGCACTTTAAAGTGGAAATGCTAGCCCTGGTATGATATAATACCTATATCGTGCTAGGGCTTCTTCGTAGAAAGGGGCGAAGACGTTTGGGTAAAACAAAACGTGACCAAAAACGACGAGATAAAAAAGGTCGAATTTTACGAAACGGAGAAAGTCAGAGAAAAGATGGAAGATATGCGTTTGTATATACAGATTGTTATGGAAAGCAGAAGTTTTTGTATAGTTGGAAATTAGAGCCAACAGATTCTCTGCCAACTGGATGCAGACCATGCTTAGCTCTAAGGGAAAAAGAAAAAAATATCCAAAGAGATTTACATGATGGTATAGTACCTTACGGAGGAAATTTAACAGTTTTGGATTTGGTTCAAAAATATATTGGACAAAAAAAGGGGGTTCGTCATAATACTCAGGCGAACTATGATTTTGTGATCAATATAATAAAAAAAGAAGAATTCGGAACCAGAAGAATAGATAAAATAAAATTGTCGGATGCAAAAGCATGGTTTATTAAGCTGCAAGCAGATGGAAGAGGATACAGTTCCATTCACAGTGTGCGTGGAATTGTAAGACCTGCATTTCAGATGGCAGTTGAAGATGATTTACTGCGCAAGAATCCTTTTGAATTTCAATTATGTACAGTTGTCGTAAATGACAGTGTTACAAGACAGGCAATTACAAAAGAACAGGAAGAGTTATTTCTGGAGTTTATCCGAAATGATGACCATTACTCAAAATACTATAATGGAATGTTTATTTTGTTTAAGACTGGACTTCGTATTTCTGAGTTTTGTGGATTGACAGTGAAAGATATTGATCTTCAGGAGAGAAAAATCAATGTGAATCATCAGCTTCAGAGAACCAGAGGAATGCAGTACGTCATTGAAGATACCAAAACTTCAAGTGGAACACGAATGTTACCGATGACAGATGAAGTTTATGAATGTTTTGAACAGATTGTGAAAAACCGTAAAAAAGTAAGGGTTGAGCCGATTATAGATGGATATAGTCGATTCTTATTTCTGGATAAAAAAGATATGCCTGAAGTAGCACTTCATTGGGAAAAACATTTTCAGTGGGCGTTAGGAAAGTATAATCGTACTCATGAGGAACAAATGCCAAAGATCACGCCTCATGTATGCAGGCATACATATTGTTCCAATATGGCGAAAGCTGGAATGAATCCGAAAGCACTCCAATATTTAATGGGACATTCTGATATAGGGGTTACGTTAAATGTATATACGCATCTGGGATTAATTGATGCAAAAGAAGAGATGAATAGGATTGCAAAACTGGCATAGTATGATAAAATAATAGAAAAAAGAATTAAGAATAATCTGATTATAAGGTTCTTAGAAAGCCTGTTTTCCAGGCTGATTATTACTAAGAAGTTACTAAATTTGGATAAGAAAATATACGAATTTATGCTGTGATATACAGGAAAATGACAGGATTGAAGATTATCGGAAAATGCCTGCAAACAGCGTAAATACAGCATTTCAAGGAGTTTTAAGCAATGATAAGTGTGTTATTTGTCTGCCACGGCAACATCTGCCGTTCCCCAATGGCAGAATTCGTCTTCAAAGACATGATCAACAAAAAACAACTGCAGTCGGATTTCTATATTGCGTCTGCTGCGACGAGTACGGAGGAGATCTGGAATGGAATCGGGAATCCGGTTTATCCGCCGGCGCAGAGGGAGCTTGCAAAGCATGGGATTTCCTGTGAGGGCAAGCGGGCGGTGCAGCTTAAGAAATCGGATTATGATAAATATGATTATCTGATCGGGATGGAAGGCGTGAACAGGAGAAACATGCTGCGGATCCTTGGCAGTGATCCGGAACACAAAGTAAGTCTTCTGCTGGATTATTCAGACCGGCCGAGGGATATTGCAGATCCGTGGTATACGGGAAACTTTGAGCTGACATACAGAGATATTGTAGAAGGATGCGAGGGATTTCTGGAATATCTGAGGCGCAAAGGCTCTATATAAAATAAACAGTAATATTTGTCAGTATGCAGAATGGACAAATACCTTCGAAATAAGTTTAGATTCTTTTTTATTCAACGACATTCAACATCGACGGGGAGAATTTGTCGATGAAAACTTCTTTACACACATTTCAAATCTGTATATACTGTTCATACAGCAACTCTTAAAAGGGAGCAGTCAGGCTCCCTTTCTATCTATCATTTATCAGGGGCGTTCGCCCGAACATTCAGAAAGACGAGGAAATTAAATATGGAAATGACATACGAAAGTTTTGTAGAAACACTTCGTTCAGAGTTACTTGAAGCGACAGGATACGATGAGGAGATGATCTGTTATAAGCAGGAAACGGAATATCCACCTACATCGGGGGATCGGCTTCTATTGAAGAGACAGCGGAATGAGGAAATCATGGAAGTCTGTGCGTTGTATGTGCAGGACCTGTTCAGGGAATATCAAAATGGCTGGAGCATGGAAGCGATTGTGCGGGAGATCGTTGAGCGGCTGGATGCGATCGCAAGATCAGAATGTTTTCAGCGCTCCAGAAATCTTGAGGATTATGATAAGATAAAAGAGGACTTGTTTATCCGTCTTTTAAATATAGAAAAAAATCAGGTAGAACTTGAAGACTGTATTTACAGAACGATTGGCGACATTGCACTGGTGCTTTACGCGAGAATGGGAGAACTGAATGGCAGCAGTGCAAGCATTAAGATTAAACGACACATGTTGGAAAAGTGGGAGCAGGAGCCAAAACAGGTTTTTGAGGAAGCTTTGCTGAATACATATTTTATTTCGCCACCAAGGATCTATTGCTGGGAAAAGCTGATTTTTGATCCGGATTATGCAGGAGAGAATTTCATGAACCTGTTATGTGATTACAAGCTGAAGAAAGATGTACTGGGGAACTGTCTCAGTACGACAATCCGGACGAATGGAGCTGTGGCAATTTTTCTGCCCGGTGTGGCAGAGCGGATCGGGCAGCTGATGGGGGGAGGATTTTATATGGTGTTTACCAGCATTCATGAGGTGATGATCCACAATGAAAAGAGTGCAGATCCGGAAGAATTAAAAAAGGTTCTGGAGGATACCGTGAATGAAACGACTCCGCCAGAAGATTTTCTGACATATCAGATTTATCATTATGATCTTGAGACAGGATCATTTAGTGTCTTGTGATACAAACGACAGTGCCAAATGCCGGGTGGATGCATATAATATTAAGAAAGGATTTCTGGAGGAAAGACTTTGGCGTATAAAATTGTGCTGGATGCAGGCCATGGTGGTACAGACCCAGGTGCTATATATAAGGAAAGAAAAGAAAAAGATGATAATCTGGAATTGACGCTGGCAGTGGGCAAGATCCTGGAAGACAATGGGATAGATGTGGTGTATACTAGAACTACAGATATTTATCAGACACCTTTTGAGAAAGCGAAGATTGCAAACGAGGCGGGTGCAGATTATTTTATTTCTTTCCATAGAAACAGCAGCCCGGAGGAGAATCAGTATCAGGGAGTAGAAGTGCTGGTATATGATAAGAGTGGAATCAAATATGATATGGCGCAGAATATTGTGGGAGCCCTGGGTGAACTTGGATTCAAAGAACTGGGGGTCAATGCGCGGCCAGGTCTTGTCGTTCTTCGTAAGACCAGGATGCCGGCACTTCTGGTGGAGACAGGATTTCTGAATTCAGATGAGGACAATAAGCTGTATGACGAGAAACAGAAGGAAATTGCAGAGGCGATCGCGACATCTATTCTTGGAACCCTGAATGATGAGACGATAGAACAGCCATTGTATTATCGGGTTCAGACAGGAGTTTTCCGGCGTCGCGAAAATGCAGACAGGATGCTGTATCAGCTGACAGATCAGGGATTTCCTGCATTTTTGCTCTATGAAGGTGATCTGTATAAGGTTCAGGTAGGAGCTTTTCAGCAGATCGGCAATGCGATCCAGATGGAACAGAGACTCCGGGACGCGGGATACAGTACGATAATCGTTACAAAATAAAACACAGACAGGAGAAATTTATGTACGAGAAATTTTTGGAGGAAGTAGGAAACTTTGTTTTTATGGAGAATCAGCCGGAATCGGCGGATATTATTTTTGTTCCGGGAAACAGTTACCCTTATATGGCAGAAAAAGCGGCAGAGCTTTATCGACTGGGGCTGGCGCCGATGGTTCTTCCAAGTGGAAGATACAGTATTTCTGCAGGAAAGTTTTCCGGAGTGACAGGAGAGGCAGAGAAATATAATGGAGCCTACCAGACGGAATGGGAATTCCTGAAGGATGTACTGATGAAAAACGGCGTGCCGGAGAATGCCGTTTTAAGGGAAGACGAGGCAACTTTTACATGGCAGAATGCACTTTTTTCGAGAAAAGTGACAGATCAGGCCGGATTAAAAGTGAAAAAAGCAATTTTGTGCTGCAAGAATTATCATGCCAGAAGAGCATTTATGTATTATCAGAGGGCGTATCCGGAAACAGAATTTCTGGTATGCCCTTGCTCTGTGGATGAAATTACAAAAGAAAACTGGAAACTGACTCAGCATGGAATTGATGAAGTGCTGGCAGAGATAAAACGAATTGTCAGCCAATTTCAGATAATGATGCAAAAATAAATCCCATAATTTGTAAATTCTAAAAATAATTTAGGGGTGTCGAAAAAAGCAGAACTGTGATATAATACGTGTGTCGTAAAAGAAAATATTATGTTACGAAATATTTACAAAAAGGTAAAAGTTTGGTATATTGAAGTTTGGCATATCTTGAAAAAAGTAATGTCAGAATATTTGAATTAAATTTACTGATAGATAGAATATAACTGAGCGGATTTTATGGACGGGCAATGAAATGAATTATAACATAAGCACATCTGGTCAGGATAAATTGTTGATCATTTATATAATGTTTAGAATAGATTGAGGTAGAATAATTATGAAAAATAATAATAAAAATATGCATCTTTTTGCAATTGCAGCTCTTGCAGCAACTCTTATGGCAGGACAGGTTTCAGTTTCACCGGCTTATGCTGAGAGCACATCTGTGCAGTTAAGCAGTCTGATCCCGGATAACGTGACCGTAGAACAGCCAATGCCGCTTTCTGATATTTCACTTCCGGACAGTGAGTATGGAACACTTTCCTGGGTAGATTCATCCAGCGTGCCGTCTGAAAGGGTGCAGTCGTATGATGTCGTATTCAAACCATACGATTCTTCTGTGTTGTCAAAAATTTCCGGATGGGATGGAGAATCTGACGCAATTTACAGCACTGTGACAGTGGTTGTAAGTGGAATGGAATCAAATTCAGAGGAATCTGATGAGTGGAATGAAGATTCTTCGGAGAATTATGACGAAAATTATAACGATTCCGAAACAGAAAATGACGAAAATCAGGATAATTATGACGAAAACCAGGATTCTTCCGACGCAAATGAGGGGCAGAAGGAAGATTCAGCAGAGGATGACCAGAAAGCAGCACCAGAAGTAACAGCAGCTCCGGCTGAAGAAGAAAGCTCTGAGAAAGAAGCAGAAATCACTGAGGAGCCGTCAGAAGAAGCTGATGGTGAGTCAGAAACAACCAAAACAGATACAAAGGAAGAGCAGAAATCCGAAGAAAACAACAAAACAGAAGATACTGCCGAAGAAGATGCGAAGGTCACTCCATCTGAAACACCGGAGGTAACTGAGACACCAGAAGTAACAGAAACACCGGAAACAACCGAGACACCAGAGGCAACAGTGACTCCGGAAGCTGACAAGGACAATATCTTTGATGGTGCAGACAAGGATATCAAAGAGGATAACCGTTCTACAGATTTTGAGGAAGATCTGACTGATGCTCAGAAGGCAGCACTTGCTGAAGAAAATCACAGTGCAAATGGAATTACCGTATCAGGAATCGACCTGCCGTACTATGTTCAGTTCCGTGTTGCCAGTGGAGATGATTATGAATTTACCAATGAATCTGAGGCAAATGTCTTCCAGTCCTACGAGTTTGAACTGTGGGATCTCAAGAATGATACAGAATATGAGGTTCCGGATGGAGAATACGTCAGTGTGACAGTTCCGGTTAAAGCCGGCTACAGCTATACGATCGAACATCTTCTGGACAGCGGAGCAATGGAAACAATTGTGCCGAGTGTAGATGGAAGTACCATGATTTTCAGCACACATTCTTTCAGTCCGTTTGGAATTGCAGGAAGTAAGACACTGGTTGGTGAGGAAATTGAGGAAGATGGCTACGACACAGCAGTAGTGACAGAAACTCCGGATGCTGCCGGTTCAGCGGATCTCACACCAGTAGCAGATGATACAAATGATTCAGCAGCCGCTGATACAGCAGATACAACTACGACTACAGACAGTTCAGCAGCAGATACCACGAATACAGAAGTTACATCTGCACCGGAGGACAGTACTGCACAGACTTCTTCAGATTCTTCTGACGAAGATGAGAACAGTGAGGAAGATAACAGTAGTTCTGTTAAAGCGGTACATACAGGAGATACGACCAGCATTCTTCCATTTGTGATCCTTGCAATTGCAGCAGCAGCTATCGTTGGTGTGATCGTTTATCTGAGAAAAAGAAAAAAATAATAAATAAATCCGAGGGAATATACAGGTGATCCTTTCATATAATCTATATGGGAGGGTTGCCTGCATGAAAATAAAAGCAGTACTCAGATCTTTGTTTCTGGCGTATGCGCTGACAGGAATATGTCTTTTGCTTCTTGCATTTCTTGTATTCCAGATGGATATCGGGACAGGTCCGGTCACGGTTGGGATTATCGTGATTTATGTGATCTCCTGCATGGCTGGTGGATTTCTGGCGGGAAAGATCACCAGGAGAGAGAAATACCGCTGGGGCGCCCTGGTAGGTCTCTCTTATTTCATACTTTTGGGAACTGTTTCTTTTATCGTGAGCGGAAGCTGGGATATGAGCCCGGGACATATGATAACAACGCTTTGTATGTGCCTTGGAGGAGGTACTCTTGGAGGCATGCTATCTTAAGAAAAAAATGCTTTTAATTGAGCAGGATTTATGCTATACTATGCCCAGATAACTATACATAAGGAGGTATGATAATATGGAACATATCAAAACATTAAATACAAAGAATCTGCAGAACACAGTGAAAAAAGGTGGATGTGGTGAATGTCAGACATCTTGCCAGTCTGCTTGCAAAACTTCCTGTACTGTAGGAAATCAGAGCTGCGAGAACAAATAAAGCAAGTTCAAAGCAATCAGTTAAGCAGCGGAGTGAAATCCGCTGCTTATTCTTATGATTAAAAAGTTTTTATAATGAAAGGATTTTCAGAGAGATGAGTCTGATTCACAGATATCAGAACAATGGATACAATATTGTTCTGGACATAAACAGTGGATGCATCCATCTGGTAGACCTGGTTACATACGAAGTGCTTCCATATATGGAAGAAGGATTGAACGCAGAGGAAATTGTTTCCAAATTAAAGGATCGTTTCCCGGAAGAAGATATCCGTACTTCTGTTTCCGAGTGCGAGAAACTTAAGGAGCAGGGAATGCTCTTTACCAGAGATGCATATGAGAATGTAATAGAAGAATTTACCAAGAATCGACAGACCGTAGTTAAGGCTCTGTGCCTGCACATTGCCCATGACTGTAATCTGGCCTGTCGATATTGTTTTGCCGAAGAAGGAGAATATCACGGAAGACGTGCGCTGATGTCCTTCGAGGTTGGAAAGAAAGCACTGGATTTCCTGATCGCAAATTCCGGTTCAAGAAGAAACCTGGAAGTTGATTTCTTTGGCGGTGAGCCGCTGATGAACTGGCAGGTGGTCAAGGACCTGGTTGCCTACGGAAGAGAACAGGAGAAACTTCATAATAAGAAGTTCCGTTTCACACTTACCACGAATGGTGTCCTTCTCAACGACGAAGTGATGGAGTTCTGTAACCGTGAGATGGGAAATGTTGTTCTCAGCGTAGATGGCCGTAAGGAAGTCCATGACTTCATGCGTCCGTTCCGCAAGGGAGCCGGAAGCTATGACCTGGTCATTCCGAAATTCCAGAAATTCGCAGAATCCAGAAATCAGGACAAGTATTATGTAAGAGGTACTTTTACTCATCATAATCTTGATTTCTCCAATGACGTTCTGCATCTGGCAGATCTCGGATTCAAGCAGATCTCTGTAGAGCCTGTAGTTGCGGCTGACACAGAGGATTATGCGATCAGAGAAGAAGATATCCCGCAGATCAAGGAAGAATATGATAAACTGGCAAAGGAAATGATCGCCAGGGAAAAGGCCGGCAAGGGCTTCAATTTCTTCCACTTTATGATCGACCTTACCGGTGGTCCTTGTGTGTACAAGCGTCTGTCCGGATGTGGTTCAGGAACCGAATATCTGGCGGTAACTCCGTGGGGTGATTTTTATCCATGTCATCAGTTTGTTGGTGAGGAACAGTTCCTTATGGGAAATGTGGACGAGGGAATCACAAGACCGGAGATCCGCTGCGATTTCAGCAAATGTAATGTATATACAAAGGAATCCTGCAAGGACTGCTTTGCAAGATTTTACTGCAGTGGCGGATGTGCTGCCAATGCTTATCATTTCCAGAAAGATATTAATGGCAATTATGATATCGGATGCGAACTTCAGCGTAAGAGAGTGGAGTGCGCGATCATGATAAAGGCCGCATTAGCGGAATAAAATAATTCAGGAAAGGAAAGAACGATGAAGAAAAACAGAGCAATCGTTGCGCTGCTCCTGACCGCCATTATCACAGTCTTTCTGTGTTACACGGCTGGGATTGGCCTCGGACCAACAGGAACCGGTGCAGCAAAGAACATCAAGACCGGTCTGGACCTGTCAGGTGGTGTCAGCATTACCTATCAGGCAAAAGACAGCAACCCAAGTGCTGAAGACATGTCAGATACTGTATACAAGCTCCAGAAGCGTGTAGAACAGTACAGTACAGAAGCACAGGTGTACAAAGAAGGAAGCGACCGTATCGCAGTAGAAATCCCAGGAGTAACAGATGCAGACCAGATCCTCAATGATCTTGGTAAACCTGGTTCTCTGTGTTTTATCACACAGACAGACGATGACGGTAATGCAAACTTCTCAAGCACAGGAAGCGGTTATGCGCTTGCAAGAAGTCTGGATGAGATCCGCGAAGCAGGATCAGTAGTACTGGAAGGTACAGATGTGAAGGATGCCCAGGGAGGCGCTTTCCAGTCTGACAAAAACAGTTCCAGAGAATATGCTGTCAGCCTGACTCTTACAGATGAAGGTAAGACGAAATTTGCAGAAGCAACAGAGGCAAATGTCGGAAAACAGATTGCAATCGTTTATGATAACCAGATCTTAAGTGCTCCGAAGGTAAATGAAGCAATCACCGGAGGACAGGCACAGATCACCGGTATGTCAGGTGTAGAAGAAGCACAGAATCTTGCTTCCTATATCCGCATCGGTTCTCTGAGTATCGAACTTGAAGAACTCCGTTCCAGCGTAGTAGCAGCACAGCTTGGTGAGGAAGCAATTTCCACCAGCGTTATGGCAGGTTTGATCGGACTTGTGATCGTCATCATCTTTATGATCCTGATGTATCGTGTTCCTGGTGTGGTTGCAGGTGTAGCACTGGTTCTGTATACAGCGATCGTGCTGATCACACTGAATGCATTTGATATTACACTTACTCTTCCAGGTATCGCGGGTATCATCCTTGGTATCGGTATGGCGGTGGATGCCAACGTTATCATTTACGCACGTATCCAGGAGGAGATCGCAGCAGGAAGCTCCGTGAGAACTTCCATCAAAGCAGGTTTTGCCAAAGCGTTCAGCGCAATCCTTGATGGTAATGTTACAACTCTGATCGCGTCACTGGTCCTGATGTGGTTAGGTTCCGGTACGGTTAAGGGATTTGCATACACACTGGCTATTGGTATCGTAGTTTCTATGTTTACCGCACTGGTTGTGTCAAGACTGATCGTAAATGCACTGTATGCAGTAGGTGTCCGTGATCCGAAATTCTACGGAAGTGCAAAACAGCGTAAATTTGTTGATTTTGTTGGAAAGCGTAAAGTATTTTTCATTATTTCCATTATCCTGATCCTGAGCGGTCCGGTTGCAATGGTGGTTCATCATCAGACTGGCGGAACAGCATTAAACTATGCACTTGACTTCTCCGGTGGTACAGCTACAACAGTAACATTCAACGAAGATATGGATATCAAGCAGATCGATTCTGAAGTTACACCAGTTGTAGAAGAGGTTACAGGAGACAAGAATGTACAGCCGACCAAGGTATCTGGAACAAATCAGGTAGTGATCAAGACACGTACTCTGTCACAGGAAGAACGTGAGAAACTGGATCAGGCTCTGGTTGAGAACTTCGATGTAGATGACAGCCTGATCACAACAGAAAGTATTTCTGCTACTGTAAGTTCTGAGATGAGAAGAGATGCGATCGTTGCAGTTCTTGTTGCAACACTCTGCATGCTGGTATACATCTGGTTCCGTTTCAAGGATATCCGTTTTGCGAGCAGTGCGGTCCTTGCACTTCTCCATGACGTTCTGGTTGTTCTTGCATTCTATGCGATCTCCAGAATTTCTGTAGGTAATACCTTTATTGCCTGCATGCTGACAATCGTTGGTTATTCTATTAACGCAACGATCGTCATCTTTGACCGAATCCGTGAGAACATGCATGGAAGAAAGAATCCGGATAATCTGGAGCAGATCGTAAACGATAGTATCACACAGACACTGACAAGAAGTATTTATACTTCCTTTACAACCTTCGTAATGGTTGCAGTACTGTACATCCTTGGAGTATCCTCCATCCGTGAGTTTGCAGCTCCTCTGATGGCAGGTGTGATCTGCGGTGCATATTCTTCTGTATGCATTACAGGTGCACTGTGGCTGGTAATGAAGCGCCGCCAGGGCAAAGCCGTGGCACAGGCAGCGCTGGCTGGCAAGACAGCAGGTTCCAGCAAATCTTCTGCAAAACAGCCGACCAATACAGCACAGAACAATCAGCCTTCCAAGAAGGATAAGAATCAGCCGAAGAAGAAAAACCGCAAGAGAGTTGCAGAACGTCTCGCAGCTCAGGAAGCAGCGGCAAAAGAAGCGGCAGATAACGAAAACAAAACAGAATAATCAATAAATAAACCATATTCCCGGGCAGGATATCTGTTCCGGGAATATGTATTTTATGGAAGAAGACACAGGGAGAAAGAACTATGGAAAAATGGGTAGTCTGCGCGAAACGTGCAGATTTTCAGAAGATCAGCCAGGAATTCGGGATCGATCCGGTGATCGCAAGACTGATCAGGAACAGGGATGTAGAAGGAACAGAAAATATCCGTTCCTATCTTTATGGGACATTAAAGGAACTTCCATCACCGTGGCTTTTGAAAGACATGGACAAAGCAGTGGAGATCCTTCAGGAAAAAATAAAAGAACACAGAAAAATCAGGATTATCGGGGATTATGATATAGACGGCGTTACCTCGACCTGCATTCTGCTCAAAGGATTCCAGAGACTGGGGGCGGATGCGGACACCTATATTCCGGACAGGATCAAAGATGGATATGGAATCCATGAACAGCTTATCCAGAAAGCAGTGGAGGATGGGATTGATACGATCGTCACCTGTGATAATGGAATTGCAGCTTCGGCAGAGATCGCGGATGCAAAGGAACGTGGCCTGACGGTAGTTATCACTGACCACCATGACATTCCATTCCAAGAGACAGAAAATGGAAAAGAATGGATCATACCGCCGGCAGATGCGGTGATCAATCCGAAACAGGCAGACTGTGCGTATCCGAACAAAAACCTCTGCGGGGCAGTCGTTGCATGGAAACTGATCTGGGCATTATATGAAAAAAATGGAATCTCACAAAGTGAAGTTCTGGATTTTACAGAACTGGCAGCTGTTGCGACCGTTGGCGATGTCATGGATCTGCAGGGAGAAAACAGGATCATCGTAAAAGAAGGTCTGAGACAGCTTTCGGCGACACATACACCGGGACTTCGGGCACTGATCCGTGCGAATAATCTGGATGGTGCGGAGATCACGGCATATCATGTAGGTTTTGTGCTTGGACCATGCATCAATGCCAGCGGACGTCTTGACACGGCTGCGAGGTCACTGGAACTTCTCTGCGAAACAAACGAAGAAAAGGCAGCAGAGCTGGCGGGAGATCTTCTTGCCCTGAACCAGAGCAGAAAGGCAATGACAGAAAAAGGAAAAGAAGAAGCCATCCGCCTGATCGAAGAGACGGGCTTAAATGAGGATCGTGTGCTGGTGGTCTATCTTCCGGACTGTCACGAAAGTCTTGCAGGTATCATTGCGGGCAGGATCCGTGAAAAGTATCATAAACCGGTCTTTGTTCTCACAAAGGGTGAAAACTCTGTCAAGGGAAGCGGCCGTTCCATAGAAGCGTATTCAATGTACGAAGAAATGGTCAAATGCGGAGATCTTCTGATCCAGTTTGGCGGACATCCGATGGCAGCAGGACTTTCTATCGAAGAAAAAAATGTTGAACTGTTCCGAAAACAGCTGAATGCAAACTGTACTCTGACAGAAGAAGAACTCCGTCCAAAGATCGTGATCGATGTACCAATGCCGGTTTCTTATCTTTCCAGGGAACTTACAGAGCAGTTAAAAATTCTGGAGCCGTTTGGCAAAGGAAACACCAAGCCGATTTTTGCACAAAAGGGGTTACGGGTTTTAAACTTAAGGATTTTTGGGAAGAATCAGAATGTGGCAAAGATGAAACTGGAGGATCAGACCGGCATGCAGATGGATGCGGTGTACTTCGGAGAAGCGGAGAAATTTGCGGATTTTGTACGGCAGCAGGAGGAGATTTCCGTGACATATTACCCGGAGATCAATGTATATCAGGGACGTGAAACCCTGCAGGTTGTCATTCGCAACTACTGTTAAAAGTCGAAAATCCCTGTATTTTCACGACTCTTGTCGGGTTAGACATTGATTCCATCAAAAAAAAGTGATATACTGATTACCTAGATTTATACAAAAAGTCGGAGGTACGCATATATGAAAAGAGTAGAGGATTATGTAAGAAGCATTCCGGATTTTCCGGAACCGGGCATTATTTTTCGTGATATAACAAGTGTTCTTCAGGATGCGGATGGTTTACAGCTTGCAATTGATTCCATGCAGGCCTGTCTTAAGGATACAGAGGTAGATGTGATCGCAGGAACAGAATCCAGAGGATTTATCTTTGGCGTGCCGATTGCATACAATCTTCACAAACCATTTGTACCGATCCGTAAGAAGGGCAAACTTCCGTGCGAAACTGTCTCACAGAGCTATGATCTGGAATATGGCAGTGCCACGATCGAGATGCATAAGGATTCCATCAAACCAGGACAGAAGGTTGCAATCGTAGATGACCTGATCGCAACGGGCGGTACTATCGAAGCTGCGATCAAACTGGTAGAGGAACTTGGCGGTGAAGTAGTCAAGGTTGTTTTCCTTATGGAACTTGCCGGACTGAAAGGCAGAGAAAAACTTGCAGGCTATGATGTAGCTTCTGTCATCAAATACGATGGCAAATAATGTAGAAGTAACCCGATAAGAAGCACAGATACAAAATCTAAACGATGGCAGGCAGGTGGGAGAGAATGGCAGAGAAGAAACAAAATGCACAGCCTGAGAAGAATCCGGATCAGGTAGAAAAAGAAAAACTGGAATCTGTAAAACGGGCAGATGCGGCAGTAAAATCCATGAATGATTTTACAAGCCCGGAAGTCTTATACGATGAGCTGATCTCCAGCGTAAAGAAATATCATCCTTCTACGGATATTTCTATGATAGAGAAGGCATACGAAGTTGCAAGAGAGGCACATAAGGATCAGAAGCGAAAGTCAGGAGAGCCGTATATCATTCATCCGCTGTGCGTTGCGATCATCCTTGCCGATCTCGAACTGGACAAGGAAACAATTGTTGCAGGTCTTCTTCATGATTCTGTAGAAGATACCTGGATGACCTGCGAGGAACTGGAGAAGGAATTTGGCGCAGAGGTTGCGCTTCTTGTAGATGGTGTAACAAAACTGGGACAGTTGAGCTATTCCTCAGACAAGGTAGAACAGCAGGCAGAGAACCTTCGTAAGATGTTTCTTGCCATGGCAAAGGATATCCGTGTAATCCTGATCAAACTTGCTGACCGACTTCATAATATGCGTACCCTGCAGTATATGAGACCGGAGAAACAGCAGGAAAAGGCAAGAGAGACCATGGACATCTATGCACCGATCGCCATGCGTCTTGGTATTTCCAAGATCAAGGTGGAGCTGGATGACCTGTCACTGAAATATCTCAAACCGGATGTATATTATGATCTTGTGGACAAGGTCGCTCTTCGTAAGAGTGAACGCCAGAAATTTGTCAATAATATCGTAAGCCAGGTCAAGCAGCATATGGACGATGCCGGAATCAAGGCACAGGTGGATGGAAGAATCAAGCATTTCTTCAGTATTTACAAGAAGATGGTCAATCAGGACAAGACGATCGATCAGATTTATGATCTGTTTGCAGTCCGTATTCTGGTAGATACAGTCAAGGACTGTTATGCAGCCCTTGGCGTCATCCATGAGATGTACAAACCGATCCCGGGCAGATTCAAGGATTACATTGCCATGCCGAAGCCAAATATGTACCAGTCCCTGCATACCACACTGATCGGACCAAATGGACAGCCATTTGAGATCCAGATCCGTACTTTCGAAATGCACAAGACAGCAGAATATGGTATCGCTGCACACTGGAAATATAAGGAATCTTCCGATGGCAAACTGCCGGTAGATAAGCGCGAGGAGGAGAAGCTGAACTGGCTCCGTCAGATCCTTGAATGGCAGAAGGACATGTCCGATAACAGGGAGTTCATGAGCCTTCTCAAGAATGACCTAGACCTTTTTGCGGACAGTGTTTACTGCTTTACTCCGCAGGGAGATGTCAAGACTCTGCCGAATGGTTCCACACCGATCGATTTTGCGTACAGTGTACACAGTGCGGTAGGAAACCGTATGGTAGGTGCGAGAGTAAACGGCAAGCTTGTCCCGATCGAGTATCAGATCAAGAATGGTGACCGTATTGAGATCATCACTTCGATGAATTCCCAGGGACCGAGCCGTGACTGGCTCAAGATCGTCAAGAGTACACAGGCAAAGAACAAGATCAATCAGTGGTTCAAGAAAGAACTTAAAGAAGACAATATCCTCAAGGGCAAGGAAATGCTGACACAGTATGCGAAGTCCAAGGGATATAAGATCAGTAATTATACCAAATCACAGTTTCTGGAATCTGTTATGCGCAAGTATGGTTTCCGTGACTGGGATTCTGTGCTGGCAGCAATCGGACATGGCGGACTTAAGGAAGGCCAGGTCTTCAATAAACTACTGGAAGCTTATGAGAAGGAAAATCAGAAGCATCTTACTGATGAGCAGGTCCTTGAGGCGGCCGGTGAACAGCAGGAGAAGCTTCATATAACCAAGAACAAGGGCGGAATCGTAGTAAAGGGTATCCATGATGTTGCAGTCCGTTTTTCCAAGTGCTGCAGTCCGATTCCGGGAGATGAGATCGTAGGTTTTGTCACAAGAGGCCGTGGAATCACGATCCACAGGACGGACTGTGTAAACGTTCTGAACATGTCAGAGACAGACCGTTCCCGTCTGATCGAGGCAGAATGGCAGCCAACAGAGAACAAAAGCTCTGAGAAATATATGGCAGATATTCAGGTATTTGCCAATAACCGTACAGGTCTTCTGGTAGACCTTTCTAAAGTGTTCACAGAACGTAAGATTGATATGCGAACGATCAACAGCCGTACCAACAAGCAGGAGAAAGCCACAATTTCCATCAGCTTTGAGATCGGAAGCAAGGAAGAACTGGCGTCTCTCATTGAGAAACTCCGTCAGATCGAGAGCGTACTTGATGTAGAACGTGGAACTCCAGGCTGATGAACGATATATAGGAGAAAGAGTGCATGAAAAAACTGGAATTACAAAAATGCATTGTCGGAAGTGTATACACAAACTGCTACTTCCTCAAAAATAAAGAAAATGGTGAACTGCTGATCGTGGATCCGGGAGATGCGGCGGATACGATCGAGCGCAAAGTTTCCGAGATGCAGGGCAAGCCTGTCGGAATCCTTCTGACGCATGGTCATTTTGATCATATCATGGCAGCAGATGAGGTAAGAAAGAAATACAATATTCCAATCTATGCAAGCGAAAAAGAAGAGACAACACTTCTGAATCCGAAGGTGAATCTGTCAGTGTTTGGCCATGGAAGCTGTACACTGGATGCGGATGTTTATCTTAAGGATCTTCAGACCGTAGAACTGGCCGGATTTTCAGTACAGATGATCGAGACACCGGGACATACTGTTGGAAGCTGCTGTTATTATATCAAGGATGAGGGTGTGCTTTTCAGTGGCGACACCGTATTTCATGGATCAGTAGGAAGAACGGATTTTCCGGAGGGCAGCACAGCAGCAATCGTCAGAAGCCTTCATCGTCTTCTGGATGCACTGCCGGATGAGACAGAGGTATATCCGGGGCATGATGCATCGACAACAATCGGTTATGAAAAGAGGTACAATCCATTTGTATAAGATTGATATACTTTTTCTTGATAAAGAATTTGAACATGATATTTATGAACTGATCCGTGCTTTTTATCCAGGAAGTGAAATCACTTCTTCCTATGATGAGAGAAAGGAAGGCTGTGATCTTTATTTCCGGATCGAAAAGCAGGATGAGTCCTGCATGATCCGCTATGAGGATCATGAGAACAAAGGTGTGACAAGTGCAGAATTTGTAGAAGGGCAGTCTTCGGATGCCCTTGTTTCTTGTTCGGCGTCAGAAGATGCTGATGCGAAAGAACAGGCACATGCAATCCGTAAAGAACGCAAGGACATCGTGAAACTGGCACTGTACAGGTTATTGGTCAGCCTGACGGGCAAAACCCTTCCATGGGGAAACCTGACCGGGATCCGTCCGGCGAAGCTGGCAATGGGACTTATTGAGTCCGGAATGAAAAACACAGAAGCAGCGCAGGAAATGAGAGACCGCTACATGGTCAGCCCCCAGAAAACTGCACTGGCGATCACGATCGCAAACAGAGAGCGGGAAATCCTGAAGGACATTGATTATGAGAATGGTTACAGTCTTTATGTCGGAATCCCGTTCTGCCCGAGTATCTGCCTTTACTGTTCTTTTAGCTCTTATCCGCTGAAACAGTGGAAGGACAGGGTAGATCTGTATCTTGAGGCTTTGTGCAAAGAAATCAAAGCTGTCTCTGAGATTATGAGACAAAAGGGTAAAAAACTGGACACTGTCTACATCGGAGGCGGAACACCGACTACTCTGGAACCAGAACAGCTGAAAGTCCTGTTTGATTCCCTTATGGAACATTTTGACTGCGAGCACCTTGTGGAATTTACGATCGAGGCAGGAAGACCGGACAGTATCACCAGAGAAAAACTGATGATGATCCGAAATTACCCTGTCACGAGGATTTCTGTAAATCCACAGACCATGAACCAGGAGACACTGGATATCATCGGACGCAGACATACGGTACAGGAAACAGAGCAGGCGTTTAAACTTGCAAGAGAGTGTGGCTTTGATAATATCAATATGGACCTGATCGTGGGACTTCCAGGTGAGGACAAAGCGATGGTGGAGCATACATTAGAGGAAGTCAGACGGCTTGCACCTGACAGTCTGACGGTACATTCCCTGGCGGTAAAGAGAGCAGCGCGCCTGAATATGTTCAAAGACAAATATCAGGAAATGACGTTTGAGAACAACCAGGAGATCATGGATATGACCATGAAAACAGCCTATGAAATGGAAATGGGACCTTATTATCTGTACAGACAGAAGAATATGAAGGGTAATTTTGAAAATGTAGGCTATGCAAAGGTTGACAAAGCCGGGATTTACAATATACTAATTATGGAAGAAAAACAGCCGATCATTGCCCTTGGCGCAGGCGGCTCATCCAAACTGGTCTTTGACCATGGCAGACGCATCGAGCGTGCAGAGAATGTCAAAGACGTAACTAATTATATTTCCCGTATCGATGAAATGATAGAAAGAAAACGTGCAGGAATACAGAAATGGCTCTAGGCAGGAGGTATATACGTTGGAAATGACACAAGAAGAAGAGATAAAGTCCCCGGACAGGCTTCTGGAATTTGATCTGTCTGCCGAACTGAATCACGGAATTGCGGTCAGTAATCTTGCGTATGCGGTAGCGAAGGAGCTGGGGCAGGATGAGGAGTTCTGTTATCAGCTTGCCATTGCAGGAATACTTCATGATATTGGCAAACTGAAACTTACAGGATACATTAACGGACAGGAAAACGATCCGCTTCTGATTGAGGAACTGAAATATGTCAGGATGCATTCGACACTTGGTTATGAAGAACTGAAAGATCAGGATTATTCGGAAACAGTTCTTCAGAGTATCCTTTATCACCATGAGAATTATGACGGAAGTGGATATCCATCCAATCTGTCCGGTGACAGTATTCCCCTGGGCGCCAGGATCCTGAGAGTCTGTGATGTATATGCAGCACTGATCTCAGACAGACCTTACCGCAAGGCATTTGATGTAAGCAGTGTGATAGAGCTGATGATCGATGAGATCAAAAACTTTGATATGGAAGTTTTTCTTGCATTTCAGAGAGTGGTACATGATAACAAATAACAGGAGGACAGCATGGCATTAAAGAAAAAACCGGTAACCGGTATGAAAGATATTTTACCAAAGGAAATGGAGATCCGTAATTATGTGATGAACATGATCCGTGAAACTTACGGCAAATTCGGATTTACAGCAATTGAGACTCCGTGCGTGGAGCACATCGAGAATCTCAGCAGCAAACAGGGTGGGGAAAATGAGAAACTGATCTTCAAGATCCTCAAACGTGGAGAAAAACTGAAACTTGATACAGCAGAGTGTGAGGCAGATCTGGTAGACTCCGGACTTCGTTATGACCTGACTGTACCGCTTTCCAGATATTATTCCAACAATGCCAGCCAGCTTCCGGCACCATTCAAGGCACTGCAGATGGGAAATGTATGGAGAGCAGACCGTCCGCAGAGAGGCCGTTTCCGTCAGTTCATGCAGTGTGACATCGATATTCTTGGTGAGTCCACATACCTTGCAGAGATCGAGCTGGTCATGGCGACTACCACACTGCTTGGCAAACTGGATTTCCATAACTTCACGATCCGTATCAACGACAGAAAGATCCTCAAGGCTATGGCACAGTACAGCGGCTTCCCGGAAGAAAGCTTTGATACTGTATTTATCATTCTTGACAAGATGGACAAGATCGGTCTTGAAGGCGTAGCAGAAGAACTCGAAAAAGAAGGCTTCAGCAAAGAAAGCATTGATACATACCTTGGTATGTTCAAAGAAATCACTTCTGACATTGAGGGCGTACGCTACTGCAAGGAGAAACTGAGAGATGTCCTTGATCCGAAGGTTGCAGAAGATCTGGAAACTATCATCACAGCAGTAGATTCTGTAAAGAACGCAGATTTCAAGATCTCCTTCGATCCGACTCTGGTTCGTGGAATGTCTTACTACACAGGTCCAATCTTTGAGATCGCAATGGATGAATTTGGCGGCTCTGTCGGCGGCGGCGGGCGTTATGATGAGATGATCGGTAAATTTACAGGTCAGAATACATCTGCATGTGGATTTTCCATCGGATTTGAGAGAATCGTTATGCTGCTTCTGGAGAGAGGATATGAGATCCCGACAAGCGCAGCCAAGAAAGCATATCTGATCGAGAAAAACATGCCGGCAGACAAACTTCTTCCAATTCTGAAACAGGCAGAAGAAGAGCGTAAGAACGGCGTTCAGGTCAATATTTCTATCATGAAGAAAAACAAGAAATTCCAGAAGGAACAGATGACCGCAGAAGGATATACAGAATTTGTAGAATTCTTTAATAAATAATATAAATGCTTCAAAAGGAGAAAAATCATGGCTGAAAGTATGAAAGGTCTGCACAGGACATGCCGATGTGCAGAAGTAACAAACGATATGGTCGGCAGCAAAGTAACTCTGATGGGATGGGTTCAGAAGGCCCGCAACAAAGGTGGACTTGTCTTTGTTGATCTTCGTGACCGTTCCGGAATCATGCAGGTTATTTTTGAAAATGGCGGCATTGATGAAGAGGGATTCGAAAAAGCCGGCAAACTGAGAAGTGAGTTTGTGATCGCAGTTACAGGTACTGTTGAGAACCGTGGCGGCGCTGTAAATGAAAACCTTGCTACAGGTGCACTCGAACTTCGTGCAGAATCCTTAAGAATCCTGGCAGAGTCCGATGTTCCGCCTTTCCCGATCGAGGAAAACAGCAAGACAAAAGACGAGATCCGTCTGAAATACCGTTACCTTGACCTGAGAAGACCGGACCTTCAGAGAAATCTGATGATGAAGAGCAAAGTTATGATGCTCACCCGTAAATTCTTCACAGACGAAGGATTCCTTGAAGTTGAGACACCAATGCTTGGTAAGAGTACACCGGAAGGTGCAAGAGATTACCTTGTTCCGTCCAGAATCCATCCAGGTTCTTTCTACGGACTTCCACAGTCTCCGCAGCTTTACAAACAGCTTCTGATGTGCTCTGGATATGACCGTTATATCCAGATCGCACGCTGCTTCCGTGATGAGGACCTTCGTGCGGACCGTCAGCCGGAATTTACGCAGATCGATATGGAGCTTTCTTTCGTAGATGTTGATGATGTCATCGACGTAAATGAGAGATTCCTTGCATACCTGTTCAAAGAAGTTCTTAATGTAGATGTTAAACTTCCGATCCAGAGAATCACCTGGCAGGAAGCTATGGACCGTTTCGGTTCTGACAAGCCGGATATGCGTTTTGGAATGGAACTGCATGACGTAAGCGAAGTAGTTAAGGATTGCGGATTTGTAGTATTCAAGGGTGCTCTTGAGGCAGGCGGAAGTGTTCGTGGTATCAACGCAGAAGGCCAGGGCAGCATGCCGCGTAAGAAGATCGACAAACTCGTTGAGTTTGCAAAGACTTATGGTGCAAAAGGTCTTGCTTACATCGCGATCGCAGAAGACGGCACCCGCAAATCTTCTTTCGCCAAATTTATGACAGAAGAAGAGATGGATGCACTTGTTCAGGCTATGGAAGGTAAGCCGGGGGACCTGCTTCTCTTTGCAGCAGACAAGAACAAAGTTGTATACGATGTTCTCGGAGCTCTCCGTGTAGAACTTGCAAAACAGATGGATCTTCTTGATAAGAATGAATATCGTTTCGTATGGGTAACAGAGTTCCCGCTTCTTGAGTGGAACGAAGAAGAAAACCGTTACACAGCAATGCACCATCCATTCACCATGCTGATGGATGAAGATATCCCGCTGATCGAGAGCGGAGATCTTGGAAAGATCCGTGCAAAAGCATACGATATCGTACTGAATGGTAACGAGATCGGTGGTGGTAGTGTTCGAATCCACCAGAATGATATCCAGGAGAAGATGTTTGAGATGCTTGGCTTCACCAAAGAAGCTGCTTATGAACAGTTCGGATTCCTCCTGAATGCATTCAAATACGGAGTTCCGCCTCACGCTGGACTGGCTTACGGACTTGACCGTCTCGTAATGCTGATGGCAAAAGTTGACAGCATCCGTGACGTCATCGCCTTCCCGAAGGTAAAAGATGCTTCCTGCCTGATGACAGAATCGCCGAGCAGAGTAAGCGAGCAGCAGCTTGAAGAACTTGGACTTGAGACAGCTCCGGAAGAAGCTGAATAATTAATTATATACAAAAACTCCCGCCAGCCTGTGATATAAAGGTCTGGCAGGAGTTTTTTGATCTGGAGAAGGACGAAAGTTTATTCTTCGTAGGAACTGTCATCGGATGCAGTGTCATCTTCATAATTATCAGCATTTGCGTCATCATCCGAAAAATCGTAGCCGGAATCGAAATCTTCTTCATCGATATATTCGGAAGAATCAGACAGTGTTTCGTCAGATGGTTCGGAGTTACTTTCATCATTTGAAAGTTCGCTGTTTTCATCTGGGACAGGTGTGGTGCTGAGCGTTCCAAATATAGCATTTCCGATGGCTTCACTGTTTTCCAGGAGTTTCCAGGATACACCGTCGTTGGTAAGATGAAAAGTAACAGAAGAAGTGACGGTATCTGTGTTTTCCTTAATGCTGTTAAGGAGAAGTTCCAGAGAATGCTCATATCTTTTGGAAGAACCATCAATGACGGCATCAACAGAGGAGAGATAAGTATCCCGGCTGCTCTGATAATCAGAAAGTATGGATGCACTGTCAAAAGTTGTAATTTCTGTAGTTACGACAGCATTGTAACTTTGAATATTGCAACTGGTGATCTGATAATCAAGAGTTTTGTGAACCTGATCGACAAGAGCTGATGCAATGGAATTCTTGGCAGAATCTGAAGTGTTCAAAAGACTTTCCAGACCAAGATAATTTCCCATTTGTTTAGAATCCATGGTTTTGAGGGTATCTAAATAGACGGACAGTGTTTCTTCTGGAGACATGAGATCACTGTCGGACAGATAAGTCATAAGACCGCCGACAAGATCATTTTCCAGAGAATGGGTCCGTATGATCTCCCATTCCTGTTTGGAAGTACCCTTGTCTGTGAGCCTGATGGTACATTCCGTTTCCATAGTTTCATAGTGATTCTGCTTCAACAGATCATCAAGGATCAGATAACGGTCCTCCATGGAAGTTGTAGTTTCTTCGGTGTCTGCTGAATCAGAACTGGCTGCCTTGAGGATTGCTGCTTTGAGGGAAGCTTCGGCGTAATCGGAAGCTAAGGTCTGAGCATCTATGGTAGTCAGCTTTATCTTTGCTGTGGCTTCTTTTTTATCTTCGTCGACGTCAAGATCAAGAATTTGATAATCAAAATCCTGAAAGAAGAGAGAAAAAACTTCTTCTACTTCCTGGGAAAGAGAAGTTTCCGTTGTTGCGTCGGGGAACAGTTCTTTATAGGATACATATTTCTGGGCAGTATCGGAGTCCAGATTCTTGAGGAGATTCAGTTCGTTGCTGATCACTGTTTTTACATCGGTTTTATCGAGGTGGGAACAGCCGCCAAAACAGACAACTGCAAGGATAAAAACGAAAAGAGAGATCAGATTTTTGGCAATCTTCATAAGTATCTTTCCTTTCAAAAAAATATTCTTATACATTTTACCAAAAATCAGCTCAAAAGTCAAAAAAATGGATATTTTACTCTGTTTTTGGAAAGAAAACGTGAAAAAAATGTGAAAATCTTAATGATTTTGTGGAAGACTTTCTTTTTTGGAAACAATCTGCTATGATAGGTAAGATAAAAAAGTAGCTGTTACAGAATTGTAGCAGTAATCATGTAACATAAATTAAGAAACAAAAAACGACAGGAATATGTCAGAATGTCCGATGGCGAAGGGCTGTAAGGAGGAAACTTCATATTATGAAAAAAAGAATTCTGATCCTTTTGGGGATCCTGATAATAGGAGGAGGCGCAGCGGGAGTCTGCTGGAAAACAGGAGTGTTTGGACAGCAGGAAGTCAGCGGAGATGTTATATATGTAACACTGATCAGTGAGATCAATGGAGATGCTGCAGGTGTATCCAACAGATATGCAGGCACGGTAGAACCGCAGGAAACGGTTGAGGTGGAACTGGAGAGTGGAAGATCTGTCAAGGAAGTCCAGGTCAAGACAGGAGACCAGGTCAAAAAAGGACAGCTTTTGTTTGAATATGATCTCAGCAGTATTCAGGACAGCCTGGAGGAAGCGCAGCTGGAACTGGACCGTCTCAAGAATGAGGAGTCCAGCCTGAATGATCAGATTGCTACTCTCGAGAAAGAAAAGAAACAGGCATCTCAGGACAATCAGCTGTCTTATACAATTGAAATTGAGACAAACAAAATGAATCTCAAAAAAAATGAATATAATCAGAAAAGCAAGCAGGCAGAAATTGATAAACTGCAGAGCGCAACAGGTAATACTGAGGTGAGAAGTTCGATTGATGGTGTAATTCAGAAGATTGACACATCTAAATTATCAACAGATGATGGAGACAGTCTGGATGACAGTGCTAACGATATGTCTTCTTATTCTGATACAGGAAGTGGAAGCAGCAATGCATTTATTACGATTCTGAGTACTGGTTCGTACAGAGTCAAAGGAACTGTAAATGAACTGAATATCCAGAACATTGTAGAAGGAGAACCGGTAATTGTCCGGTCTCGTGTGGACAGCAGTCAGATCTGGCATGGGACCATGGGTACTATTGATAAGGACAGTGCAACTACCAACAGTAACAGCAACAGCTTCGGTATGATGGATGCAAGTGGAGATTCCCAGACTTCTTCAAGTACCTATCCATTTTATGTGAATCTTGATTCTTCTGACGGTCTCATGCTTGGACAGCATGTTTACATAGAAAATGACGAAGGACAGGAAGATCAGAAAGCAGGCCTGTGGCTGAGTGAAGTGTATATTTCAGATACAGATACTGACCAGCCGTATGTCTGGGCAATGGGTAAGGACAAGAAACTTGAGAAGCGCAGCGTGATTCTTGGACAGTATGATGAAGAACTGGGAGAATATGAGATCGTAGACGGACTTACGAAGGATGATTATATTGCTTACCCGGCAGAAAATCTCAAAGAGGGAATGGCAACGACCAAAAACAGAGAAGAAGCTGTTGAGTCAGATAATGTAGATATGGAGCCTGTTTCTGATATGAGTTCTGATGAACTTCCGGCAGATGATAATATGGATAGCATTGACTACGGGTATGACGGAACAGACGACACCATGATAAGTGATTACGATACGGGTGATATGACCGATGATTCTGAAGAGATGACGGATGACTGGGAAATAGATGATGGAAGCTGGGATGATACGGCAGATATGACAGATGGTGATCTCCCGGACGAAGATCTGGTCCCGATACAGGATGATACGGAGGCAGAGTAATGATCTTGGAATTAAAAGGAATCTATAAGGATTACCAGCAGGGCAAAATGAGCGTTCCGGTACTGAAAGATATCAACTTTTCCATGGAAGAGGGAGAATATGTGGCAATCATGGGACCGTCCGGTTCAGGCAAGACAACACTTATGAATATCATAGGATGTCTTGACAAACCGACAAAGGGAGAATTTTTTCTGGATGGTCAGGAGATTGGAACCTGTTCCGAAAATGACATGTCAGATATCCGTCTGAACAAGATCGGTTTTGTTTTTCAGAGTTTTCATCTTCTTCCGCGGCAGTCAGCAGCAGCAAATGTGGAACTTCCGCTTAACTATGCCAAAGTTCCAAAGAAAGAACGCAGACAGAGAGCCCTCAAAGCACTGGATCGTGTAGGACTTGCTGATCGAGTTGACTTTAAGCCGAACCAGCTTTCCGGAGGACAGATGCAGAGAGTGGCGATCGCCAGGGCAATCGTAAACAGTCCGAAACTGCTTCTTGCAGATGAACCCACAGGAGCACTGGACAGTAAGTCCGGAGCACAGGTCATGGAGCTTTTTCAGAAGTTAAATGATGAGGGGGTAACAGTCCTGATGATCACGCATGATCCGGAAATCGCAGCACATGCGAAACGTGTAGTAACGATCCGTGACGGTGAACTCAGGGAAAAAGAGGTGAATTCATGAAGAAAAAAATCATCATAGGAGTTCTGATCGCTGCATTGATAGCGGGCGGTACTGCCGGTGGTGCAGTTTATTACAGAAAATCACATCAGAGTGAAGTGTCAGTTGTAAGTGTGGACAGCCTGGCGAGTCAGTATTATACGGATGATACCAGCCTGGAGGGAAATATCGCTACAAGTGCAGTTCAAAGTATTACCATAGACAAAGACATGATCGTTCAGGATGTTTATGTATCAAAAGGCGATACAGTAAAAAAAGGAGACAAACTGGTTTCTTTTGATATGACACTGGTGCAGATGGAACTCAAGATCGCGAAACTGAAGCAGGAACAGCAGGAACAAAATCTGGCAAAGGCACAGAAACGACTTGCGAGTCTTCAGAATGGAGGTCCTGTTGAGGAAAGCGATGCAGGCAGTGATTCTCTGAATGCAGACCAGCCATCGGACACAGATACAAGCAGCACCGGAGATGAGCTGGCTTCGGCTGGAAGTTCCCTGAACGGAGTTTATCTGGCAGCAGTAATGAATCCAATTCTGGCGGCAGCCATGCTGGAAAGCACAGCTTCGACCGAGGATTTTACGGATACGCAGCAGGAAGCTTCCTCTGAGGAAGCAGATACGAGCGCAGATGTGGATTTTGGTTCTGATGATACAGGGGAAGATGATACGGAACCTACGCCGATTCCTGAACAAACAGAAACACCGGAAGAGACACCGATACCAACACCAACGGAAACACCGGGAGCAGATCAGCCGCAGGACGATTTTGTGGATGATGTAAAAATTGTGGATATAGCACCAGGTGAGAATAAAGATAAACTGATGGATGGAGAATCACAGTTTGTGAAGATCCTGAATGATGAAACAGAACCTATTACCGGAACTGGTACAAAGGATGATCCGTTTGTGTTCCTGTGTGACTCGTCCGAAGGATATGTAGTTGCAAAAGGTTCTTTCCTTAACAAAATGGCACAGTTTAACAGTGACGGTACAAGAGATGCGGGAAAGACAGGATACTGGTATCAGCTGGAATTTCATCAGAATAATCAGGTGACAGATTATCAGGACAGAAAGTCATCCTGTATTGGGTATTATCTCATTGATGGAAATCTTCTTGACAAACGTGTAGATAATGATTCGGAAATTGAATATACACTGGATGGTGCAAGTCAGTATGAGGATGAATTACCAGATGATGGTGGAGATTATGATAATGCGGATGATTCAGGAAACGCTTCAATTACCAGAGATGAAGCAATCAAAATCCAGAAATCAAGAATTCAGAGTCTGAGTCTGGATATTCGGGAAAGCAAACTGAATATCAGTAAACTGGAAAAGAAGGTTCAGAAAGAAACGATTTACAGCAGACTGGATGGAACTGTGGCAAAGGTTGGAGATTCCACAACTTCATCTTCTGATGGAAGCACTTTTATGACAGTTAAGAGCAAAGAAGGATACTATGTTAAAGGAACGGTAAGTGAACTGATGCTGGATCAGATAAAGGAAGGCACAGAATTGAAATGTTCCACTTCAAATGGTGACTTTAATGCAAAGGTGGCATACGTGTCCGAGTATCCTGTTTCGGGCGATTCTTCCTATTATGGAAGTGGGAATCCGAATGCTTCTTACTACGAATATACAGCTACTATAGAGGACAGTTCCGTTAAAGTATCAGATGACGACTGGCTTACGGTTATGCTGGCAGGAAATGTGGTCAGCAATGGAATTGTTCTGGACAGAGCATTTGTCCGCACTGAAAATGGAGTCAGCTATGTCTACAAGGATGATAATGGTGTGCTGAAAAAACAGATTCTGAAAGTGGGAGGCAATGTAAACAGTGGATACAGTGTTCTCGTAACAGGAGGAATCACCAGAGAAGACAAAATTGCTTTTCCTTATGGCGATGATGTTGCAGATGGTGTCAAAACAAAAGAAGTTTCAGCAGACGAAATGTATGGCTACTAGGAAGGTGGGAATTTATGCTTGAAAATATCAGAATATCCATTCAGGGAATCTGGTCTCACAAAATGCGATCCTTTCTGACAATGCTTGGTATCATTATCGGTATTGCCTCCATTATTGCAATCGTTTCAACTTTGAAGGGAACAAATGAACAGATCAAGGAAGACCTGATCGGTGCGGGTAATAACACGGTTTCCATTACGCTTAATTATGGAGACAGTGCTTATGACCAGGATTACGGAATGAGTGATGGGAAAGCTGCACCGCTTCTTTCAGATGAACAGAAAGAAGAAGTACGGAAACTGGATCATGTAGAGAATGCGACATTTTTTTACAGTCGTTCTTATGCGAGCAACGTTTATTATCAGAATGTCAGTTTCCAGGGCGGAAGCATTTATGGAATAGACATGGAGTATCTGGAAACTCGCGGGTATATGGTCAGAGCGGGTAGAGGTTTTGTACAGAAAGATCTCAATGAGATGAGAAAGGTCGTTCTTGTGGATGATAATGCAGCAGAGAATCTGTTTGCAGGAGAGAACCCGGTAGGTAAGACGATTGAGATTGGATCAGAACCGTTTACCGTTGTCGGGGTTGTTCAGCAGAGTGACGACTATCTTCCGAACATCAAGACGATTGACGAGTTCAATGAATATTATCAGACCATCATGGGAACAGTTATGATCCCGGAAACCACCTGGCCGACAGCTTTTCAGTTTGACGAGCCGCAGAATGCAGTGATCCGTGCGGATTCTACAGACAATATGAGTTCTGCCGGAAATGCAGCAGCGGAAGTTATGAATCAGGAAATTGATACAAATTCTTCCAAGTTCAAATACAAGGCTGACGATGTGATGCAGCAGGTAAGAAATATGCAGAAACTCAGCGAAAGCACCAATACACAGCTGATCTGGATCGCAAGTATTTCTCTGCTGGTAGGAGGTATCGGTGTTATGAACATCATGCTGGTATCTGTCACAGAGCGAACGAGTGAGATCGGTCTAAAGAAAGCGATCGGAGCAAGAAAAAAGGTCATTCTTTTCCAGTTTCTGACAGAAGCGGCCATGCTGACAAGTATTGGCGGTATCATTGGAGTTATTGTCGGAATTGTCCTGTCGAAAGTGGTCTCCAAGCTTTCGGGAGCACCGACGGCAATCAGTATTCCGGCGATCATCGGATCCGTAATATTTTCCATGCTGATCGGAGTTATCTTTGGACTGCTCCCATCTGTTAAGGCAGCAGACCTGAACCCGATCGATGCACTGCGAAGTGAATAAGTCAAAAATCCGTTACTGTGAACGGAGTGAACAGTAACAAAAAACCTCTATGGTTCCCGGGAACCATAGAGGTTTTTTTATATAAAATGTAAAAAATATCTGGCTTTTATATTTTTAATTGAGATACCGGGTGAGATGTGCTAAACTATAAACAGTATGCAATGATTCAATAAGGATATGAGTATTGTTATCTGAAAGCAGAAAAACACATGAGGAGATACAGTATGGGAAAAATTGCGATTGTAACAGACAGTAACAGTGGCATTACACAGGATGAAGGACGAGAGCTTGGAATCTCTGTTCTTCCGATGCCTTTTTATATTAATGATGTTATGTATCTTGAGGGAATCACACTTTCTCAGGAAGAATTTTATGAGAAACTCAAGAACGATGAAGCAATCTCTACTTCACAGCCAAGCCCGGCAGAAGTCTGCGGACTGTGGGATAATCTTCTGGAGGAGTATGATGAGGTTGTACACATTCCAATGTCCAGCGGATTAAGTGCAGCATGCGATACTGCAACAGCACTTTCCAGAGAATATGGCGGCAAAGTACAGGTTGTCAACAATCAGAGGATTTCCGTAACACAGCGTCAGTCCGTTCTGGATGCACTGGCACTGCGTGATGTAGGCAAGACAGCCGCAGAGATCAAAGAAGTTCTCGAAGCAGAAAAAATGGAATCCAGTATCTACATCACACTGGAAACACTGAAATACCTCAAAAAAGGCGGCAGGATCACTCCGGCAGCAGCAGCGATCGGAACTGTCCTCAACCTGAAACCGGTTCTTCAGATCCAGGGAGAGAAGCTGGATGCCTATGCCAAGGTAAGAGGTAAGAAACAGGCAAAGAAAGTCATGCTCAAAGCAATGAGAGAAGACTGGGACAGCCGTTTTAAGGAATATGCAGAAGCAGGAGAGATGTGCCTCCAGATGGCATATACAGGAAATAAAGAAGAAGCAGAGGAATTCAAGAACGAAGTTCAGGCAGCATTCCCGGGTCTGGACATCCATATGGATCCGCTTTCTTTAAGTGTAGCCTGCCACATCGGACACGGAGCACTCGCCGTAGCCTGCTCCAAAAAAGTAACTGTAAAATAAGGAGATATGATAATGAAAAAACTTATGGAATTAATGGCAGAGGAACTTGCTTCTGCTTTTGAAAAAGCCGGATATGATCCGTCATACGGCAAAGTAACCGTTTCCAACCGTCCTGACTTATGTGAATATCAGTGCAACGGAGCAATGGCAGGAGCCAAAGCTTACAAGAAAGCACCGTTCATGATCGCAGATGATGTAGTTGTATATCTCAAGGACAGCAAGATCTTTTCTATGGCAGAGGTTGTAAAACCAGGTTTTATCAACCTCAGAGTCAGAGAAGAATTCCTTGCAGACTACCTTAAGGAAATGGAAGCAGACCCGAAATACTCTGTCAGGACTGCAGAGACACCAAAGACCATCATCATCGACTACGGCGGACCGAACGTAGCAAAACCGCTCCACGTAGGACATCTTCGTTCCGCGATCATCGGAGAGAGTATCAAACGTATCGGCAGATATGTAGGACACAAGGTGATCGGTGACGTACATCTCGGTGACTGGGGACTCCAGATGGGCCTTATCATCACAGAACTCAAACACCGCAAACCGGAGCTTGTTTACTTTGACGACAGCTATCAGGGAGAATACCCGCAGGAAGCACCGTTCACCATCAGCGAACTGGAAGAGATCTATCCATGTGCAAGCGGTAAATCCAAAGTAGATGAGGAATACCGTAACGAGGCACTTGAGGCAACACATCAGTTACAGCAGGGCAAACCAGGCTACATGGCTCTCTGGAACCACATCATGCAGGTTTCCGTAACTGACCTCAAGAGAAACTACAGCAATTTAAATGTATCCTTCGACCTCTGGAAAAAGGAATCCGACGCACAGCCATACATCCCGGATATGGTCCAGATGATGAAAGACCAGGGCTTCGCATACGAAGATCAGGGAGCACTCGTTGTAGATGTCAAAGAAGACACAGACACCAAAGAAATCCCGCCATGCATGCTTCTCAAATCCGACGGAGCATCCCTTTATACAACAACAGACCTTGCAACGATCGTAGAACGAGTAAAACTCTTCGATCCGGATGAGATCCTCTACGTCGTAGACAAACGCCAGGAACTCCACTTCATCCAGGTATTCCGCTGCGCAAGAAAGACCGGTCTCGTAAAACCAGAGACAGAACTTTCCTTCCTTGGCTTCGGTACCATGAACGGAAAAGACGGCAAACCATTCAAGACAAGAGACGGCGGCGTTATGCGTCTTGAAAACCTGATCGCAGACATCGACGAAGAAATGTTCCACAAGATTGTCGAAAACAGAAGCGTCAAAGACCAGGATGCGCAGGAAACAGCCAAAGTAGTAGGCCTCTCCGCAATCAAATACGGTGACCTCTCCAACCAGGCAACCAAAGACTACGTCTTCGACATCGACCGCTTCACCTCCTTCGAAGGAAACACAGGTCCGTACATCCTCTACACAATTGTACGAATCAAATCCATCCTGAACCGTTACAAAGAAGAAGGCGGAAACCTCGAATCCGGAGAACTCCTCCCGGCAGTAAACACCAGCCAGAAAAACCTCATGCTGGAACTGACCAAATTCGGAAGCACCATCGAAAACGCCTTCGAAGAAAAAGCACCACACAAAATCTGCGCTTACATCTACGAAGTCTCCAACGCCTTCAACAGCTTCTACCACGAGACCAAGATCCTGAGCGAAGAAAACCAGGGCCAGAAAGAATCCTTCCTCAAACTCCTGAGCCTCACCAAAAACATCCTCGAAACCAGCATCGACCTCCTAGGCTTCTCAGCCCCAGACCGCATGTAAAAGTTTCTGTCCCTCAACCATCTCCCCCTGTCCACAAAGCGTGGCCGAAAAAGGGGGTGCCCGAGGGGGAAAAACGGCCTTCGCAACTTCGAGTGCGTTCCCCCTCGGACGGTTTTGGAAAATTAGAAAGGAGAATAGTTATAGATTTAACAGGCAAAATCCTAAAAAACCGCTACTGCATCATATCCAAGATAGGAGAGGGCGGGGAGGGAACCACTTACCTCTCCCGCGATATGGACCTGGGCACCTTCTGGACCATCAAACAACTCCCCATCTCAAAGAAAACCGAAGCAAAACTTCTAAAACATCTCAACCACCCATCCCTCCCAAGAATGACAGACTACACCGAACAAGACGATTCCTGCTACCTCGTTATGGAATACATCAAAGGCAAATCCCTTGAATCCCATCTAAAAGAATCTTATCAATTTTCTTTCGACCAAATCTTAACGATCACCCATACAATTCTTCAAATTTTTCAATACCTGCATTCACAAAAACCCTCCATTTATTATGGCGACTTAAAACCAGACAACTTAATCTTAGATGAAAATGGAAAAATCTACCTCATAGATTTTGGAAGCGCCCTGTGCAGTTACAAAACTGCAAGAAAAACGATAAAGGGAACAAAAGGCTACGCCGCTCCGGAACAATACGAAGGCATCCTGACCGCACCCAGCGATTTCTACGCCCTCGGCAAAACACTGCAAAAACTTTGCGGAAAAAAGAAATACCACTATTATATCCGCTCCCCGCAATTCGCAAAATTCATTCACAAATGCTGCCGCCAGGACCCGGACAAACGCTGGCAGAATGCAGAAGAAGCAGAAAAATATCTTGCAAAGATCAATTGGAAACCATTCTCCCTGAAATCCGTCCTGGTTCCGGTCTGTGCTGCACTCCTCACCCTCCTGGCAGTTATCCACGGCGCAGAACAGCAGCCGGTACTTCCAGAATTCCAGAACGCACTGGCAGCCGTGACAGCCAGATTTTATAGCATGGAATATCAAAGCAGCGATAAAAAATCCAGAGAACTTTTCTGCCTGGATACGGAACACAGATTACAGCAGATGCTCAAACTCTACAGAAAAAGTGAAGAGCAGATCCGCCTCCTGGAATTACTGGCGTGGAACGGAGAACTGTTTGGCAAAGCAAACAAAGCAGAGTTTTATTACAGACAGCTGATCACATACGAACCGGAATACGGAGCAGGCTATCTGGAGTTTGGAAACTTTCTCAACAGACAGGGGCGATATGAACAGAGTATGGAGGTATACAGAGAATGGGAAAAACAGACATCAGAAAAGAAAACAGACAACAGTCGGATAACGCAGAATCAGATAGAAGCATGGAAAAAAGAAGCATCCTCAAAATAAAAAAGAACTTTCTGGCAGGAGTTACGCTGTTGATATTTTTACTGCTCGCAGTAAAGGTTGTCCAGGCGATCGAACTGGGCGGCTTTGATGTTGATATGGGAACAGGAAGTTTCGAGGATGATTCCAGCTGGGATCAGGAAGAAACCACAGGTGGGACGACATCGTCCGACAATGATAATTATGACAGTAACAACAATTGGAGCAACACAGAAGATTCCTGGAATACAGGAGACGATTCCTCTGGCGCAGGTGCAGGAAGTTACACGACAGAAAACACCAATACCGCACAGCCAGAAATAGACTGGAACGATTTTTTCTCAGCAGACTCGTATGAAGATGGAACTTCAAACAACAACACCGTGTCTCAAAATAACAGCTCAGAAACCGCCAGGGCCGCAGACCATCAGAACAGTAATGATACCCTTTACAATATTGAAAATACAGAACAACAGATCGCAGACATATCTCCAACACCAATTCCTTCCCCCACACCAACAATGACACCAATCCCATCCATCAGTCCCACTCCAACCCCGGTCTCAGAAATCCAGAAAAATATCCTGACAGTTCCACAAAAAGAAGAAGAGCTTACCGAAGAAGAATGCCGCCAGAAAATGCAGCTCATTTACTGCAGAAAAGAGATCCGGAATGCAGCAGAGGCAGAAATCATCCCGGATCGATCACGTGTGATCGCAGTTGTCTCGATCCGGATAAATGGAAAAGAAGCAGACTGGCACTGGAGGAGCAGCAGGATCCTGCTGAAACTGAACCCACAGGAAATGCAGACAGAAATCGAGACAGCCATAGTGTGCAGGAAAGAATTGTCGTGGACGGAAGCAAAAAAGAATGCTATACTAACGTATAATATTTTTTGACAATGGAGGAAATTTATGTATAAAGCAATTTTTTTTGATCTGGATGGAACACTGACAGAGTCTGGCGAGGGAATCACCAAATCCGTTCAGTATGCACTGGAAAAGATCGGAAAACCAGAAGAAGACCTGGAGAAACTGAAAGTCTTTGTCGGACCGCCGCTCATGGAACAGTTCATGAAATACGCCGGTGTGGACGAGGCTACTGGACGCAAGGCAGTAGAATTTTACAGAGAACGATATGAAGTAAAGGGAATTTACGAGAATCATCCATATGAGGGTGTGGAGGAGATGCTTCAGGAACTGAAACGCAAAGGTTACATTCTGGCAGTCGCTTCCTCAAAACCAGAGTACTATGTAACGCAGATCCTTGATTATTTCAAGCTGAGTTCTTATTTTGATGTGGTTGTAGGAAGTGAAATGAACGGTGCCAGAACAAGCAAATCAGAGGTGATCGAGGAAGCATTGAAACGCATCAACATGAGCGATAAACGAAACGAAGTTCTCATGGTAGGTGACAAAGAGCACGATGTTCTTGGCGCGCGTGCGGCAGGACTTGACTGTGTGGCAGTTGCATATGGTTATGGAACACAGGAAGAACTGACAGAGGCGAATCCTCTCAAGATCGTTGATTCTGTCGATGAACTGCTTCATTTTTTCGACTGAGCCCTCTGCGTAAACAAAGCCGCATCCGCCGGATATGGAGAGTTCTTTATCCATGCGGAATCCATTTCCTGATCTCACAGATCATAGGGTATGCAGGAATCTGGCTTGCGATGCAGCTTTTGGGCGAAGGGGGAACGGAGGCTTATTATAATAATGCGATCCTGCTCACAGGGCTTACCGGACTTATCACTATGATTCCCTGTCTGTACTTTTACAAGAAGGACCGTCGGGCGAGAATAGCCGGCGGGCTGGTAACAGGACAGAAACCGAATCGGTTAAGCATTGGCGAATGCGGACTGATCCTGGTCATGGGAGCTGGTTTTGCGCAGTTTGCAAATATGTTCGTCAATATGATAGGTTCCTTTCTCAATGCAGAGGAATATCAGGAGACGATGAGCCAGCTGACGGATGGCAAGAGCATGTTTTTCCTGATCGTGTGCATGGGAATCATAGCACCACTTGCGGAGGAGATCGTGTTCCGCTGGCTGATCTATCTGAGACTCCGGGATTATATGCGCTCCGGTGAGGCGATCGTGATCTCCGGTCTGTTCTTTGGCATTTATCATGGAAATCTGGTGCAGGGTGTCTATGCAAGTATACTCGGATGTCTTTTCGCGTATTTTCTTGAACAGACAGGCAGCCTGTGGACAAGTGTCCTGCTCCATATGGGTGCCAATATATGGTCGCTGGTCCTTCCTGAGCTGGCGGCATGGCTGCTTGATAGATATCCGATGGGAATTGCCGTGATGCTGGTTCTGCTTCTGACTGGAATGTGCGCCGGGATCAGCTATTTCCGAAACCGTACGGATACAGAACAGCGAAGGATCATATAAGAAAAAGAAACTTCTGGAATGAGATTTTATTCCGGGAGTTTTTTTATTGCCCGAACGGCTCAAACCGGCTTTATGGAAATTTTAGATTTGAAAGTATTGTCTGAAAGGCATGGATATGCTAGAATGAGTGTATTAAAACAATTAGTACACTATATACACATAGAAAATGCAGGAAAGGAGGACCTATGATCGTTTTAGACTATCAGGACAGGCGGCCGTTGTACGAACAGGTAACAGAGAAATTCCGGACGCTGATCTATCAGGGCGCACTGCCGGCTGATTCCAGACTTCCATCTGTACGGCAGCTGGCAATAGAACTGTCGATCAACCCAAACACGATCCAGAGAGCGTATATGACGCTGGAGCAGGAAGGACTGATCTATCCGATGAAAGGCAAGGGGAATTTCGTGGCAGACACACAGAAGATACAGGAAAAATACAAAGAAGATTTTCGCAGCGAATTTCTCGAACTGGTAAAGCGAGGCTGTCGAAGTGGATTTGAAGAAAAGGAACTGCTCACATTAGTACAGAGAGGGTACAAGGAGGAACAGAAATGATAGAGATCAGAGAGTGCAGCAAGGCATTTGGAGCACTTCAGGCGGTCAATAACATTTCCATGGATATTGGAGAGAGGGAAGTGTTCGGACTGGTTGGAAGCAATGGCGCAGGAAAAAGTACCCTGCTTCGAATGGTAGCAGGAATCCTGAAGCCAGATAAAGGCAGCATCACCGTTGACGATATGGAAGTCTATGACAATGAAACTGCGAAAGAGCTGTTTTTTTACATATCTGATGACTGCTATTTTCCGACAAATTTTACACCGGCAGATATGGCGGCTTTTTACAGGCTTCATTATCCGAAGTTTGAGATCCAGCGTTTTTCCAAACTGATGCGGCAGTTCCGGCTTGATGAGAAACAGCGGATCAGCAGTTTTTCGAAAGGAATGAAGAAGCTGCTCATGGTACTTCTGGGAATCAGTGCAGGAACGAAATATCTTCTCTGCGATGAAACTTTTGACGGACTGGATCCGGTGGTGCGGCAGGGGGTCAAGAGCCTTTTTGCAGCAGAGATCCTGAGCCGGGAATTCACACCGGTCCTCGCATCACATAACTTGAGGGAACTCGAGGATATCTGTGACCATGTGGGTCTTTTGCATAAGGGCGGCATGATCCTCAGTAAAGATCTGGAAGACATGAAATTCCATATCCACAAGATCCAGTGTGTATTACAGGATAAGAAACTGGAAGACGCACTCAGGAAAGAACTGGATGTCCTCAAAATCGATCATCAGGGATCCCTCACGCTTATCACTGCAAGGGGGACAAGGACAGAGATCATGCACAGGATCCAGGAAAAAAATCCACTGTTCTGCGAGGTACTTCCACTGAGTCTGGAAGAAATTTTTATCAGTGAAACGGAGGTGGCTGGTTATGAGATCCAGAATCTTTTCTTCTAAATATATCAAAACGGTATCCAAAGGACAGGCATGGATACCGGCGTTTCTGACACTTGGATTTATCCTGGCATTTCCGGTGATAGGACTGGAGAAACTGGGATCCTGGAGAAATCTGGGATATACGCAGGATCAGATCACACTTTTGTATTATCGTTTGTGGAAGGATGGATTTGTCCTGACAGGAATGGCTGTTGCGATGGCGGCAGGATTTATGAATGCAGTAAATGGATTCCTGTATCTGTATTCCAGAAAGAAAACGGATTTTTATCACAGTCTTCCAATGAAACGGTCAGAACTTTTTGCAGAAAAGGCAGTAATGGGACTGATCTACTATCTGGTGCCATATATCGTTATAGAATTTCTGACAGTCTGTGTTGGGGCAGCGAGGGGGCTTTTCAGCCTGGAATTTATGGGAATGGCAGTAAAAATGCTGTGCCTTCACCTGCTCGTTTATCTGATGATCTACTTCAGCGTTGTACTGGTCTTATGTATAACGGGAAATATGCTGATGGGAATCCTGACTTTGGGTGGAATGTATCTGTACGGGATCGCACTGGAACTTGTCCTGGTGGCATGCGGACTTACTTTTCTGGATACTTTTATAGATAAGAGATATGGGATCATGGCATTTCTTTTGAAGGATGCTTCGCCTGCGGCATTTGCGTTCAGTCTGGCAGATGCCTACTCAGCCGGACACGCGGCGAAATATCTTGTGGCACTTGTGATCCTTATCGTTGTACTGGCGGTTCTTTCCTGGATCGCCTATGAAAAAAGACCTTCTGAGGCAGCAGGAAGATCCATGGTATACAGATGGGTAGCAGTACTGGTGAAATTCATGGTCGTGATCCCGACAGGACTGGCAGTGGGCTGGATCTTTTATCCGCAGGCAGATGGAGGGACAAAACTGATCTGGTGGGTGTTCGGCCTGATCCTGGGAACGGTACTTTCACATGGTATGATAGAAATTATCTACCATATGAGCTTCCAGAAATTTTTTGCAAAAAAAATGCAGCTTGTACTGGCAGGAGTGCTTGTGTTCGGATGTGCGATGATCTATCAGAAAGACCTTCTTCATTTTGACAGCTATCTTCCGAAACAGGAGGAGCTTGCATCTGTGAATATCAGTAACGGATATGATCAGGATTATTATGCTCATATAGAGAAAGCAGCAGATGGAGAATTTTATGATCTGACAGATAATTATAACTGGTACGATCCGGCAAATGCTCTGACAGGGGCAGACGGGATCGGAGACGAGACATACGAGGCTCTTGAAAATATCGTGAAAGACAGCCTGAATGTTGATAAAGCAAAAAAGAGATCTTATTTTATCTCTGTGAAATATACATTGAAATCCGGGCGTGTTGTATGCAGAGGTTACTGGGCTGATGTGAAGAATCTGAGAACTCTCATGAAAGGATTGTACGCAGAAGAAAATCTCAAAGAGAAAAAATACGAATTTCTGGATCTGGATGAAAAATATCTGACGACCATAGGAATGACAGATGCATGTGGAATGGGGTACAGTATCTTCCAGAATGATGACAGACAGAAACAGGAACTTCTCGATGCACTGAAAAAAGACATCGAGTCCGCATCAGCAGAAGATATGATGGAAGAAATAATAATTCAGCTTGACTTTAATTATGCACTTCCGGTCAGAAGTAATATCAACAGTCTTGTGCCGGGCAAGAACAATGAAGAAGTTACGTATGTGGACTGGAACCTTGGAGTTCCACCTTCTTTCAAAAATACACTTGCAATTCTTAAGAAAACAGGATATCCTCTGACAATAGAAGAACTGGATATCAACAAGATCTCACTGACTTATTATGAAGAGGAAAACATTTCCGAACAGGAAGAGTTTTTTTATACGAAACCAGAGGAAATAAAAGCAATCCAGAATGCACTGGTCCTGGAACGGAATGCATATGCGGGCGGTGATACGGAGACAGTTTCCAATGTAGCTGTTGCCGTTTACATGGAACAGGGGGAGATGATGAATTCCCTGTTTCTAAAGAGAGCAGATGTACCAGATTTCGTACTGGACAAAATGCAGGAACTTGGAATCAGCCCGGAGTTTTCTGATAACAGTGACGATGACGGAGATACAATGACAACCTACCAGAAGACCATAAACAGTTCGGGCAGGTGGCTCGCCTGGTTTGGAAAGTGAGACAGAATGAGGAGTGATTATGGCAAAAGCAGTAAGACTGGATAAATTTCTTGCGGATGCAGGGAAGGGAACCAGAAGTGAAGTAAAGAAATTTATACAGAAAGGTCAGGTTCAGGTCAACGGAACACCGGCGAAGAAACCGGAGCTTAAAGTCGATCAGGACAAAGACGTAGTCGTGCTTGCAGGTGAGACGGTTGGTGCGGCACCGGAGTTTGTCTATTATCTTCTGAATAAGCCGGCGGGCTGCGTCAGTGCAACAGAAGACAGAAACGACAGAACTGTCATGGAATATGTACCATCTGACAGGAAGGGACTTTTTCCGGTAGGCCGTCTTGACAAGGATACAGAAGGACTTCTCCTGATCACCGACGACGGAATGCTGGCGCACGAACTGCTTGCCCCGGGAAAACATGTGGACAAGACCTATTTTGTCAGAGTAGAGGGGAATGTGACACCGGAAGCAGTCGCGAAACTTGAAGAAGGCGTGGATATCGGAGAAGCGAAACTGACCATGCCGGCAAAAGCAGAAATCGTAGGCGGAAGCTTTGAAGAGACAGACGGATCTTTCGGACAGACAGCACGTGTCCGCAGAGAAAATCTCCCGGAAGTCTACACAGAACTCCATCTGACGATCCACGAGGGCAAATTCCACCAGGTCAAACGGATGATGGAAGCAGTCGGAACACCGGTCATCTACCTCAAAAGGATCTCCATGGGAACTCTCACCCTCCCGGATGATCTCAAAAAAGGCGAATGCCGTCCGTTGACAGAGAAAGAAGTAACAGAACTGAAAGAATGCGTAAAACGTTAAAGAATCAGTAAAATTCATAAGAAAAAGTGCGAAAACCCTCTTTACACGGAGGGTTTTCTTATGCTATACTCTAGAAGTTGCAATGTGCGTAAAGACGCACAAATAAAAAGTCACGTACAGAGATTCCGATGGATGGTGCCCTTACGGTGTGAGGTTGGGTCCGGATAGAAAGTGATCTGTGCGGAAGAATTTAACCAAAAAGGAGAAAAATCATGAGCGTTATTTCAATGAAACAGCTTTTGGAAGCAGGTGTTCATTTCGGACATCAGACAAGAAGATGGAACCCTAAAATGGCTCCGTACATCTACACAGAAAGAAATGGTATCTATATCATCGACCTTCAGCAGTCTGTAGGTATGGTTGACGATGCTTACAATGCAGTAGCTGATATCGTAGCTAACGGCGGAAACATCCTTTTCGTTGGTACTAAGAAACAGGCTCAGGACGCTATCAAAGTTGAAGCAGAGCGTTGCGGACAGTACTATGTAAACGAGAGATGGCTTGGTGGTATGCTTACAAACTTCAAGACAATCCAGAGCCGTATCGCAAGACTGAAACAGATCGAAGCTATGGAAGCTGACGGAACTTTCGAAGTACTTCCAAAGAAAGAAGTTATTGAATTAAGAAAAGAACTTGCTAAACTGCAGAAGAACCTTGGCGGTATCAAAGAGATGAAACGTCTCCCAGATGCAATCTTCATCGTTGACCCTAAGAAAGAGAGAATCTGCGTTCAGGAAGCTCATACATTAGGTATTCCGCTTATCGGTATCTGCGATACTAACTGTGATCCGGAAGAACTTGACTATGTAATCCCGGGTAACGATGATGCTATCCGTGCCGTAAAACTGATCGTTTCCAAAATGGCAGACGCTGTTATCGAAGCAAATCAGGGAACAACAGAAGCTGAAGAAGCAGAAGTTGAGGAAGCTACAGAGGAATAATTAATTTAATAATTCCAGGAGGAAAATACAATGGCTATTACAGCAGCTCAGGTAAAAGAATTAAGAGAAATGACCGGTGCCGGAATGATGGATTGTAAGAAAGCTCTTACAGCTACAGAAGGCGATATGGACAAAGCAGTAGAATTCCTGCGTGAAAAAGGTCTTGCTACAGCTCAGAAGAAAGCAAGCCGTGTTGCAGCAGAAGGTCTTTGCAAGACTCTCGTTGCTGATGACGAAAAGAACGCAGTTGTTGTAGAAGTTAACTCTGAGACAGACTTCGTTGCTAAGAACGAAAAATTCCAGAACTATGTTGCAGAAGTTGCAGCACAGGCACTTACAACTTCCGCAGCAGATATTGATGCTTTCCTTGCAGAGCCATGGGCACTTGACACAACCAAGACTGTAAACGAGGCTCTTGCAGCTCAGATCGCAGTTATCGGTGAGAACATGCACATCAGAAGATTCGCTCAGGTGAAAGAAGAGAACGGTTTCGTTGCTTCTTACACACATATGGGTGGAAAGATCGGCGTTCTTGTAGACGTTGAGACAGATGTTGTTAACGATGCAGTCAAAGAAATGGCAAGAAACGTAGCAATGCAGATTGCAGCTCTGAAACCGCAGTACACAAGCGACAGCGAAGTAAGTGCTGAATACATCGAGCATGAGAAAGAAATCCTTCTTGCTCAGATCCAGAACGATCCTAAGGAATCCCAGAAACCGGAGAAGGTTATCCAGGGTATGATCACTGGACGTATCAAGAAAGAACTCAAAGAGATCTGCCTTCTTGATCAGGTATACGTTAAAGCAGAAGACGGAAAACAGACCGTTGCTAAATACGTAGAAGAAGTTGCTAAAGCAAACGGCGCTAAGATCACAATCAAAGGTTTCGTTCGTTTCGAGACTGGAGAAGGTATCGAAAAACGCCAGGACGACTTCGCAGCTGAGGTTGCAGCACAGGCTGGTATGTAATCTGTAAAGATTAGATATCTATCATAATTCAACTACTAAGAGGCCCTGAAAGCCTTATAGCACTCATTTGGGAGTGGTTATAAGGTTTTCGGGGCTTCTTTTTGTCTGAGGAGAGTATCCCGGATTGTAATAACTGTCAATAGAGTCCACGCAAATGTCGATGGAAAATGACCTAAACTATAGTAATTACATACAAAGTCCACGAAATTACAGGAGCTGTATGACTTAAATAACAATAAGTATAAATCAAGCCTACGAAAACTTCTTAAATTGTATGACTCATATTATAATAAGTATAAGCTGGATCATTGAAAGCTTTAAAATTGGATGCTCAAAACATGAGTAAGCACAATTTGAGTCAATAATAGGAGTAAAATCAGATGACTTGAATGCCCAGTTGTTGGAAAATAAGTCGATGAATACTGCGGATGTGCAAAGTAAAAATTTAATATAGATATATTGAATTTTAGGAAAAACAATGCTACTATAAAGTCAAAGCATATTTCTCTACAAATTCAAGGCTTTTTGCCGTCTGATTTTCTATATTCACTTCAGAAATCCATGCTTTTAAATCCAATTAAAAAGAAAAGCAGGGGTTTGGAGTGCACTAAATAATAGTACGACACGTTCTTGATGCTCCTGCAAAAAACAGGAGGTAATGCCTATGGCAAAAAGAAAGAACCATGAAACTGTTACAACGAAGAAAAAACAAATGAGCGGGAAGATGTTGCGGGCAAACAAGAAGTATAAAGATACAGTTTTTCGGATGCTGTTTTCTGATCGTGAAAATCTACTGTCACTTTACAATGCGATTAATGGAACTACATATGAAAATCCAGAGGCACTGGAAATTGTAACGCTTGAGAATGCTATTTATATGGGGATGAAAAATGATCTGGCATTTATTGTAGACACGAATTTGTTTTTATATGAACATCAGTCAACCTATAATCCGAATATGCCGTTGAGAGATTTATTGTACATATCCAGTGAGTATCAGAAATTGGTGGATCACAGATCGTTGTATCCTTCGATTTTACAGAAGATACCGGCACCAAATTTTATTGTGTTTTATAATGGAACAAGAAAGAAGGAAGATCGGTGGGAAAATCTGCTGTCTGAAGCATTTGAACATTTGGAGGGAAAACCAAATCTGGAGCTGAGAGTAGTTACGCTGAATATCAATGAAGATCATAACCGAGAGTTAATGGAACAGTGCAAAATATTGAGAGAAGAAGAGGAAGAAAAGAAACTTCGAGAAGCAGAATATGAGGCTGGATATGACAGTGGAAGGCAGAACGGGTTAACAGAGGGAGAACTGCGAAAGGCGAAGGAAACTGCGGCAGAGCTTGCAAAGCTGGGAATGGCAAGCACGCAGATTGCAGATGTACTTAAAACAGAGGAAACAGTTATTTTTCAATGGCTTGAGGAATGCGCAAAATAATTTGATTGCGGATGTTTCTATCCTACACTTGCAGTCTATAACGCAGGTGCGGCACTGTATCGAATTTTCTTCAAAAAATCCGGTCAGCTACATTGGCACCTGAATCATGAAACTGGATGTCAGCCTGCAGAAAAAGATCCTCTGGAGCGCAGTTCCAAACGGAGTGGAGATTCAAACAGGGAAAATGGAAGACATTCAAAGTAATATAAAAAGTATAAGAAAAATACCTTGAAACCTGAGATTCAGAGTGCTAACATAATGGAAAGTACCTGGGACTTTATGAGGTCAGGGTATTTTTTATTTTAGTAAAAAAGGAAGAAAAACAAATGAAAGTTCTGGAAATCATATCACCGGTACTGGTGATGATCATTCTTGGTATTTTATGCCGGAAATGGAAACTGCTGAACAAGAACGGCATCGACAACATGAAAGCATTGGTCACAAACATCATGCTTCCGGTAGCAATTTTTCATGCACTGGCGACATCAGATTATGGAGCAGAAACGGCGAAACTGGTCGGGATCATGTTTATCATGCTTGTGGTATCTTTCAGTATCGGATTTCTTATGAAACCGCTTATGACCGAAAATTACCGCAAGTATCTGCCATTTATGGTCAGTGTGTATGAGGGCGGTTCGATGGCATATCCTCTGTACACAAGTCTCTGCGGACAGGAAAACCTGTCACAGATCGCAGTTCTTGATATTGCGGGATTGCTTTTTGGATTCAGTATTTATATGGGAATGCTTGGACAGACCGAGAACGGTGAGAAGATCAATGTAAAAAATCTTGCAGTAAGCGCAGTAAAAACACCGGCATTTATCGCGAGTGTTCTGGGAATCATTGCGGGATTGACAGGCGTGATCAAACTTCTGCTTGCAAGCCCGGCAGGCGGGATTTATACAAGCGTGGAAAGTATTCTGACCACAGCTCTGACAGCGGTCATCCTGATCGTGGTAGGTTTCAGCATGGAACTGACACCGGAACTTTTTGGATCGTGTATCCGGACGATCGTGATGCGTATTGCTTTGCAGGCAGTTATGATCGTGGGTGTTCTCCTGGCGGTACATAGTTTTATCGGAAGTAATACACTGCTGGATCTTGCGGTGATCACCTATATGTCTGCACCGGCTACGTTCAGTATGCAGACTTTCCTCAAGAGAGAAGATGGAAGTGCGTATGTATCCACGACAAATTCACTGTATTGCATTGTGTCGATCGTGGTGTATATGATCCTTGCGTTTTTTACATATTAAAATAGAGAATACTTATAAACAAGTGCCATACGGAGCAAGAAAACCGTATGGCACTTGTTATATATATTGTATATAGTGAAAAAATAAGCTGAATATTACCGGCAAATGGAAGGAATCGCAATACCGAACTCAGGCAGAATGGGGCATGCCGGAAGCAGGAAGAGGATTCTTGGAAGAAATCTGAAGTGAGGCATAAGCCTGTGCGACATCTGTGGCAGTCATGTGTTCCAGTTTTTGAAGAAAGGCAGAGGAATCCTTTTGACTGGAGCTGAGATAGAGTAACTGATGAAATAAATCAAATGTCATAGAGATCCTCCTTTTTGAATGATGGTGAATAAGCAATCGTGTATAAAGTGAAATCTAACGTTTTTATAATAATAACGCTTATAACATAAGAAAAAAATAGAAATAACGCCATATATATGGTAAAATAACGCCAGAATAAATTAAACTGGAGTGAGAAAATGTTACTGGAAGATCTGATTATCACAGACACAAGCAAAGAAAATGTGTTTGAATTACAGGAAAATTATCCATGCTGCAGCAGAGATATGGTCATAACAGCGGGGAACAGCCGGGTTGTTCCCTGGCACTGGCATGAGGAACTGGAGATTCTTTATGTCCGAGAAGGAGAAATAGATTACTGGACAGCAGGAAACTGCATCCGTCTCAGGAAATCGGATGGTATTTTTATTAACACAAACGTGATGCATCAGGTGATTTTTCCGCAGGAAATGGAGGATGCCAGAAGCCAGGTCTTTATGTTCCGACCGGAATTTCTGGCAGAAGAAGGCAGCCTTTTACATAAAAAATATATCTGCCCTGTTTTGTATGATCACAAATTTCAGGCGGCGGTGCTGCGTCGAGAAAGTGAAATGCAGAGAAAAGTGCTGGAAGATATGCTGGAAATGGATCGAATCCAGGACAAAAAGGCATTCGGATATGAGATGGCATTTCGCAATAAGATAGCAGAGATGTGGATAGATTTTATCCACATGTTAGGCGTGGAACCGGAAACTGCCAAACTTCGTACTTCAGAAAAAGAAGAACGTCTCAAAGAAATGCTGGCCTTTATTCATAAAGAATACAGAAATGAAATTTCCCTGAGTGATATTGCAGATGCTGCAAAAGTAAGCAAAAGAGAAGCTCTTCGATGTTTTCAGGAAGAAATCCATATTTCACCGGGTGCTTATCTCAAAGATTACCGCCTGCAGATGGCGTGTACCATGCTGAGAAATACCTCTGAGACGATCACGACAGTTTCCCAGAACTGCGGCTTTCATTCTGCCAGCTATTTCGGCAAAGTTTTCCGCAGCCAGATGGGATGTACACCGTATGAATTTAAGAATAAGACCGGAACCGGAAACAGAGAGGGAATTTCTGAAAAAAATTAGTTTCCGGAAGATATTGTAGAACGTAATATGAAATTTGTGTCAGTTCTGTTATCAGAAACTACCACATTTATGTAGAGAACTGTACTGTCAGGGGCAACAAAAAAGAGGCTGCCGCCTGGAAATGTCCAGTGCAACAGCCTCTTTTCTTCGTAGGAATTTATCTGTGTAAAAAGGGGACGATTAAGAAGTTTAACATTTGGTGAAGTACATGGAGATACCCTGTCCGCCGCCAATGCACATACTGATCATGGCATCCTTCTTATCTGTTCTCATTAATTCATAGAGAACTTTTACGGTAAGCACACATCCGGTCGCACCGATTGGATGTCCAATGGAAATACCACCACCATAGATGTTTACTTTGTCTTTGTCAAGACCAAGGTCTCTTCTTACGGCATAAGCCTGGCTTGCAAATGCTTCGTTGATTTCAAACATATCAATATCTTTCAGATTGATGTCGAGTTTTGATGCCAGCTTTTCACTGGAGAATTTTGGGGAGTAACCCATCAGTTCAGCATCGAAACCTGCTACTGCAAAATCAACAATTTTCAGTTTAGGAGTAACACCAAGTTCTTTTGCCTTGTCAGCAGACATAATTACAACTGCAGCTGCACCATCGTTAAGACTTGAAGAGTTGCCGGCGGTAACAGTGCCACCTTTTACGAAACAAGGACGGAGTTTTGACAGCTTTTCAAGAGTCTGACCTTCTCTTGGACCTTCATCTGTATCAAAAACAGTCACATTACCTTTTCGGTCTTTTAATTCAACCGGGAGAATTTCATCTTTGAATTTTCCCGCTTTGATAGCTGCCACAGCACGCTGATGACTTTCAAGAGCGAATTCGTCCTGTTCTTCTCTGGTTACATTATATTTTGATGCCACGTTTTCTGCGGTCACACCATTATGTTTTCCATCCAATGGCCAGGTCAGAATATCAATGACTCCATCCTCGAATGTTTTGTGACCCATACGTGCGCCCCAGCGGGCATCTTTTACATAATACGGAAGCTGAGAAATATTCTCTGCACCTCCGGCAACTACAACATCAGCCTGTCCAGTCTGGATTTCCATAACAGCATCTGCAATGGACTGAAGGGAAGAACCACACTGTCTGTTTACAGAATAAGCAGTTGTTTCTTTTGGCATGCCGGCTTTCAGACTGATCGCTCTTGCTACAAATCCATTTTCTGCAATCTGTCCTACCTGTCCGATGATAACCTCATCAACATCTGACGGCTGGATTCCTGCGCGGTTAACTGCTTCTTTTACAACCATAGCTCCCATGTCAATAGCAGAAATACTTTTCAGGTTGCCACCGTAACTTCCTACAGGGAGACGTACACCACTTACAATTACTACATCTTTCATTTTGAGTTCCTCCATATTTTTTATGACATAAATCAGCTGAAATTTTGACTTGCTCAAACGATCATTCCACCACCGACATTGATAACTTCTGAGGTGATATAGGCAGCCTCATCAGATGCAAGAAAGGCAACCATATTTCCTACGTCAGAAGGTTTACCTGCATATCCCATAGGGATTCTCTGCATCATGCTGTCCCATGCGGCTCCATCATTTACTTCTTTCAGTTTAAGAGTCATATCGGTTTCAATGAATCCAGGGCAGATGGCATTGCATGTGATGCCTTTGCGGGCACTTTCTCGTGCGGCGGTTTTAGTGAGACCTACAACGCCTGCTTTGGCAGCGGCGTAATTAGCCTGTCCGATATTTCCAAGCCAGCTTCCGGAAGAAATATTGATAATACGTCCGCTTCCCTGAGCACGCATGTGTTTCAGAGCTTCCTGGGTACCAAAGAATACGCCTGTAAGATCGACATCAATTACCATCTGCCAGTTTTCTACAGGCATTTTGTGAAGCATGCTATCACGGTTGATACCTGCGTTGTTTACCATAATATCCAGCGTTCCATAAGTGTCAATGGCGTATTTTACCAGTGCATGTACTTCTTCCTGTTTGGAAACGTTTACAGCAAAAGCCGAAGCTGTCCCCCCTTTTGCAACGATTTCCGCAACTGTATCATCAGCAGGTGCCATATCAGCGACAACCACTTTTGCACCTTCTTCTGCGAGTTTCATGGCAATTCCTTTTCCCAGACCACGTCCGGAACCTGTTACAATTGCTACTTTGTCTTTTAATCTCATGATATAATCCTCCTAAATGATTTTTTATGTTAAAAATTTTAATGGTTACGAATGATATCTTTCAGTCCGTAGGGGATTGCTTCAGAGAAAATTGCCGGATTCATTTCTTTCAGATTTTCACTGATGATTGGTTTGAACTCCATCAGATCAAGAATCTGGGTCTGAAGGTCAATGCCAGGGGCAATTTCTGTAAGCACAAGTCCTTCTGGTCTGAGTTCAAATACAGCACGTTCTGTGATAAAATGCATTTTCTGATGTTTTTCTCTGGCTATTTTTCCATTATAGGAAATCTGTTGTACTTTATTTACGAATTTGATAAGACTGCCTTCTTTATTGATATGAAGATGACCATTCTCAAACGAGCAGTCGAGACCCTTCCCTGTAAAAGAAGAGCAGAAGACAACATGTTTGGCATTGGTTGTTATATCGATAAAACCACCGGCTCCGGTAGGATTTGGACCGAGTCTGGTTGCATTGACATTTCCGTCCGGGTCAATTTCACCGGCACCCATGTAGGTGACATCTACGCCGGCACCATTATAGTAGTCAAACTGGTCATCGTGTCTTAAGAGTGCAAAATTGTTTTTGGCGATACCAAAATCAATACCACCCATAGGAATACCACCGTAAATACCTGATTCTACAGTGACAGTTACATCGTCGCCAACACCTTCTTCGGAGATGATCGGGCCGACAACATCATTGGGAATACCAGTTCCTACATTCAGTACATCGTCAACCTGAAGTTCCATGAGAGCACGTCGTCCAATGACTTTGCGGAGGTTCATAGGAAGTGCATCAGAATCGGAAACAGGAACTTTGATGTCTCCACAGTAGGCAGGATCAAATGCAAAACTGTGTGTCTGACGATGATCCTCTTCTGGATTCGGACACATAACAACTGCGTCAATAAAGATTCCCGGAACAGTAACTCGCTTGCAGTGAAGAGTACCGGATTTTACTTTATATTTTGCCTGGGCGATAACTTTGCCGCCGAATTTCTTGCAGGCCATAACAGCGGAAAATACTTCCAGCTGCATTGCTTCTTCATCTGTGGTGAGGTTTCCCATTTCATCTACATAAGTTCCCCGGATAATACAGTAATCAAGTGGAATTGGCTTATAGCGCATGTATTCTTCACCATCAATTGTGACAACATCTACAATATCGGGTGCGTCTTTTGTAATGGCATTCATTTTTCCACCATCAATACGCGGATCAATAAAAGTTCCAAGACCTACTTTGGTGATTTTTCCAGGTTCACCTCCTGCCATACTGCGGTACAGCTGAGCGAACTGTCCCTGAGGGATACAGTAGGCAAGGATTTTATTTTCTGAGATAAGTTTCATCATACGTGGCTGCAGACCCCAGTGTCCTCCGATGATACGGTACAGCATTTCTTCATGTGAGAAATGCTGTATACCTCTGTCACGGTCGCTCTGTCCACAGGAGTGAACCAGTGTCAGATGGTTGGGACTTCCCGTTTCAAGGAAACGCTTTTCGATAGCTTTCAGAATAGTTTCAGATGCAGAAACCAGGGTCATGCCTATTGTTGCAATGGTACTGTCATCTTTTATCATAGCTGCGGCTTCTTCGCCGGTTACAAATTTTGGCTTTTTCATAATGTCCTCCTGTCATATTAGTGCTTCAGAACATTTTCCGAATAGCACGTTTGTCTATCTTACCGTTAGGAGTAAGGGGAATTTCATCAGTAATGAGAATTCGCTTTGGAATTTTGTATTTTGCAATTTTTTTGTGCAGAAGTGCCTGGATTTTAGGTTCGTCCAGATCACTTCCGGGACCAAGTTTTACAAGAGCCGCTGCGACTTCGCCGTAAACATCGTCCGGAATACCTACAACAGCTGCCTCATTTACTCCTTTTAACTTATAAATTTCATTTTCTACATCAAAGCTGCAGATTTTTTCACCTCCTCGGTTGATCATATCTTTTTTGCGATCCACTACGAACAGATAACCTTTTTCATTAAAATATCCTAGATCTCCGGTTCCAAGCCATCCATCCTTCAGGGAAGGAGTATCTGTTTTATAGTAGGAAGTAAGTACCACATTGCCATGAATCCATATTTCTCCAATCTGACCGTCTTTCAGTGGGGCGCCATTGTCATCGCGTATTTCAAAAACAGTTCCGGGAACCGGAAAACCGGAAGAACCGATATAAGGACTGGTACTCGCATCACCAGGAAAAATAGTGGCTGGAGAGGTTGTTTCTGTCAGTCCATATACTGTATGAAAAACAGAATGAGGAAGCCAGTTGTGTATGGCGGTGAGTTTTTCTTTCGGCATGTTACTGCTTCCGCATGCAAACTGTTTCAGCGTCGGAAGAGATGGAAATAAATCTTTTTCTTCCAGAAGCATGGAAAAGACTGTAGGTGATGCGTGAAGAAAAGTAATATTATGCTCTTTTACACACTGAAGCACCCGCCTGGCATTAAATATTTTGTGTAAATATAAGGTTCCTCCGCAATGTATGAACAGACCGAGTAGTGCAACCATTCCTGTAACGTGATAAATAGGTATGGGAATCACTGAAATGTCGTCAGCTGTGATGTTTAGGATTTTCTGATAAGTAGCTACTGCATTCATAATATTGTAGTTTTTGATCACAACGCCCTTGCTTTGAGAAGTTGTTCCCGATGTGAACATGATGATTGCGTCATCAAAGGAATCATGGCAGACCGGACTTTCAGTTTCAGGAGAATGATAAGTAGCCAGTCCATAGCCTTTTTCAATATCAGAACAGGCGATGCGTCGAATTCCCTGAGTTTCAAAATCTTCAAACCATTTATAGAAATCCTGATCGCAGATGATACAGCTCACATCAGCTTTTTCTACTAACGAGGATACTTCTTGCTTTTTGTATTTACTTGGGAGTGGAATAGTGACAGCGCCAAGTTTTAACAAAGCAAGAAACGATACACAGAATTCCAGACAGTTATACATCATCAGAGCAACGTGGCTATTCCTGTGAATATTCTGCTTTTGGTACAGATAAGAAGCAAAAGCGTCTGTCTTTGCCAGCAGATCTGTATAGGTACAGGAACGGTCATAATTGTCTACAATCGCTGTTTTGTCTGGAAACGACTGCGCTGTCTTACATAAAGCATCATACAGTGTTGTGGGAAGGCTGGTATAACATAGAATATCTGAACCAGGATTTAATGGTTCTAATTGAAAATCGACCAACCCTTTCCATTTGTCTGTTCCAGAAAGCATTTGATTAACCTCCTTTTAAGAAAACGGTTTCGCTTATGCGAACATGATAATGTAAAAATAATGGAAAGTCAATATGGAAAATATGCACAAAATAACCAAAAAATATTTGGTAAACAGGACGAATGCGATAAAAAAGTATAAAAACTATTGATTTTTGAACAATAGAACTGTATACTCTGGTTATCAAAACAAGAAACCGTTTTCTAAACAAAATTTTAGAAAAATGGAATCTTACTAAGAAAACGTTATCTTAAATAAAGGAGGTATTAGGATGGCAAAATGGACAGTGCGGGCTATTCAGGTAGGAAGTATTGATCTGGATCGTTCAGCTATGACACATTTTAAAGGAAAAGGTGAACGTATTACAGTTCCGATCTGGTGTGCAGGGGCGACAGATGGAATACATAAGGTGATTGTAGATACGGGAATTCGTGATCTCGAAGAATACAGAAAAGCGGAACCTGGAGTAAAACAGACACCAGATCAGGTTACAACAGCTGCAATTAAGAGAGTCATGGGATGGGAACCTGATGACATTGATATTGTTATCAACACACATCTTCACTGTGACCATAGCGGAAGTAACAGAGAATTTAAAAATGCTAAGTTCTACGTTCAGAAAAAAGAGTGGGAAGCTGCATTTAATCCTCTTGTGCCGGAGGCGCCTTTCTACGATAAACTTTGCTACGACAAGAATGCAGTTAATTATTTCCAGTGGAATTTCCTTGAGGGAGATACAGAAATCCTGCCAGGACTGAGAGTGATTACAACGCCAGGACATACAAGAGGACATCAGTCAGTAATGTTTGACACAAAGGACGGAGTTGTATGTGTTTCAGGTGATATCTGTAATGTGGCAGAAAATGTAAATGGTAATCTGGAGCCGAATATCGTGGTAATGGTTCCGGAAACATATGAAAGCTTTGAACGCATCCGACAGTTTGCACATTATATTCTGCCAGGACATGAACCGGCTATTGAGGATGGTTCTGACAAGTTTATAGCTGTTTTATAAGAATATCTATTAGGGGAAAATAAAACTATACAAAACTATATAATAAGGAGAAAACAATATGAAAAAAAGAGCATTGGCAATCGTTATGGCAGGTTTAATGGCAGTATCTATGAGCAGCGTATGTGCATATGCAAAAGACGAAGAAAAAGAAGCGAAAACAGAAGGATTCTACATTGGTCTGTCAAATGGTTACTGGGGAAATACCTGGCGTGCACAGATGGTAGAGGATTTTGAAAACAAGGCAGAAGAATATAAAGAAGAAGGTATTATTTCTGATTATATGATCTCCAACTCAAACAGTGACGCAACAGAGCAGCTGAACCAGATAAATGCAATGATCGATTCAGGAGTTGATGCAATTCTTATTGATGCGGTATCTCCTACAACAATTAAATCCGCAGTTGAGAAAGCAAAAGCAAAAGGAATTCTCGTAGTGATTGCAAATGACCCGGCAGCTTATGAAGATACGATCTGTGTCTGTGGAGATAATTATACATGGCAGAAGATCCAGGCAATGTGGCTGATGGAACAGATCGAAGGAAAAGGCGATATCGTAAAGATTACTGGTGTATCTGGTAATGCGGCAGATACTATTCGTGAGCAGGCTAATGATGATATTCTGGCAGAATATCCAGATGTAAATGTTCTTACTTCCGCACCTGGAAACTGGTCACAGACAGATGCACAGTCCGTTATGACGACATTTTTATCAAGCTACGACAGTATTGATGCGATTCTTGAACAGGACGTAATGGCAGAAGGTGTTATCAAAGCATATGAAAATGCCGGTAAAGATATCCCGGTTATGACAGGAGATTACACAAAATCCTTCTTTGCAAAATGGGCAGAAATGGAAGATCTTAATACAGTTGGTGTTCCGTATGCACCAGGTAATGCAACTGTAGCACTTGAGGTAGCTGTGAGATTGCTTCAGGGAAAAGAAATCGATGAGGCTAATTTAGTTGCAAATCCAATGGATGAAAATCTGATTAATACAGTCATGGTAGCCCCGCCGTACGTTGTTACCAAGGAAGCACAGCCGGACGCTACGTGGATGGAAGGACTGGAAAATACAGAAGCTATTTCACTGGATGAAGCAATGGAACTGTTAAAAGATTCAGCTGATACGGCTGCATTAGACGGTTATATGTCAGACGAAGCTGTCGACAAATTATTCAAATAAAGAAACCGTATTCAGGGACTGGCGGTAGTTGATGCCTCCGCCAGTCCTGTTTTTAATATAGACAGGATACAGGAGGAGGCAATATGGGGCTTATTTTTCAAAATATATCAAAAAAATATGGTGCTGTTGTAGCAATAAAACACGCTGAAATGGAAATTGAAAATGGAGAAGTCAGGGCTATTTTAGGTGGAAATGGATCTGGAAAGTCGACACTGGCAAAAGCTCTGGGTGGACTGATAAGTAAAAATTCCGGAGAAATTATTTTTGACGGACAATCGATTGATTTCAAATCACCGAAAGAAGCGAAAAAAAATCATGTAATAATGACAAGCCAGGAACTGAGTCTGTTCGGAAATCTGACGGTAGAAGAAAATATCTGCATATGTGACGTACCTTTAAAAGGCATTTTTACAGATAAAAAAAGAATTAAAGAAAAGTCGCTGGAAATTTTAAAGGTGATGAAATTAGAAAACATTGCGACAAAAAAAGTAGAAGATCTTGCACCAAACCAGCAGTATATGGTAGAACTTGCCAAAGCACTGGTTCAGGAACCAAAACTTCTTATTATTGATGAGATCACGTCAGCTTTATACAGAGAAGATGTAGAAATCGTTGATGATATTATAAAAGATCTGAAGAAAAAGGGATGTATGGTTTTATTTATTTCGCATCGTATGTCAGAATTATATGCTATGTGTGACAGTGTCACGATTATGAAAAACGGAGAGACCCTCGGTACTTATCCGATGCAGGAAAAAACGGAAAGTGAGTTACTTTCTCTGATGGTAGGATCAAAAGTAGAGACTGGCAGACAACATAAAAACCGTCAGGCAAAGAGTGAAAAAGATATATTGATCAAAGCACCACACATAAAAATTCCTTCCTATGGAACAGAGGAAAGTCTGGAGATCAGAAAGGGAGAGATTATAGGTGTTGCAGGACTGCAGGGACATGGTCAGACCGATCTTGTCAATTCGCTGTATGGTAACCTGGGAGAAATAAAAATCATCATCGATGGCAAAGAGGTTTCTATTCATAATTCCAGACAGGCAGTTTCAAATGGATTTGCATTTATTTCCGGCGACAGGGAACGGGATGGAACATTCCAGGAGCGTAATCTGGCTGAGAATCTTGCAGCAGTGAAAGAACTGGTCAAGCATGAAAAAATCGGTGATTCCAGGTCTGTTCTGGACAGCTTTAATGTTAAATACGATAATCCGGGACAGCTGATTACTGCATTGAGCGGTGGTAACCAGCAGAAAGTTGTTGTAGGACGGTGGTTAAGCACAAAGCCGCGGCTTCTTCTGGCAAATGACCCTACAAAAGGTATTGATGTTAAAGCAAGAACAGATCTTCATAAAGAGTTTGTGAAACTTGCAGAAGAGGGAAATGCGGTAATCATGATTTCCAGTGATGATGATGAGCTGGTAAATGTTGCATCTATGGCAGAATGTTCAAGGGTTATTGTTATGTATGAAGGGCATATTTCTGCAATTCTTGAGGGCGATGCTATTACAAGAGAGAACATTTCGGCGGCATCTATGCCGATTGAAGAAAAACAAATGCAGGCATAATTGAAAGGAGGATAAAATCAGATGAACAAAGTAAAGAAACTGATGTCATGGAATGCATTTCCGGCATTATTATTGTTTGTAATATTTCTTGGGATTAATGGAGTAATGACAGGTGGACTGAGTGTATCTTTTTTTCGATCCTTCATTTCCACTAATGCAGGTGCGATTTGTGTGGCAATCGGTGTAACTGCTACGATTCTTGTTGCAGGTACTGATATTTCTCTTGGTTCGATCGTGTCGCTGGTAAATGTGGTTATTGTTACTGCTTTTGAGAAAGGATTTTCTGTACCGCAGGCTGCATTGCTGGGGCTGTTGACTGCAGTTCTGTGTGGAATGTTCAATGGTTTTGTTGTAGGCATCATGAGAGTTAATCCGCTGCTGGCAACATTTGCAACATCAATTGCATTTGCAGGAATTGCATTATGGATTTTGCCATATCCTGGTGGCTATATTGATTTCACTTTTGGTGACTGGTATCTGGGAAATATGTTTGGTATTATTCCGACGCCGGTAGTATTGATAGCCATTCTTGTACTTATATGGATATTTGTAATGAAATTACCTGTGGGATTGCATATTTATGCGTTGGGTAAAGATGTAAAGAAGGCGTATGCATCAGGAATAAATGTTGCTGCGTTAAGATTTTTTGTGCATACATTTGCCGGTCTGGCGGCAGGAGTTGCCGGTATTTGTATAAGTGCCAATATATGTGCCGGAAGTCCGACAGTAGGATCTGCCATGAGTATGAATTCTATCGCAGCGGCAGTTATCGGCGGTGTTTCTCTGAATGGAGGAATCGGAGGAATATGGAGTGGTATTTTCGGCGCATCTTTCCTGAGTATTCTGATTTCTATTGTCGTATCTGCAAATTTAAGTTCTATAGTACAGAGCTTTATACAGGGACTGATCCTGCTGATTGGAGTTACAGTGTCTATTGCAGCATCAGATAAAGAAATCAAAACAAAAATAAAGAGAGCTATAGGAGGAAAGAGATGAAAACACTGAAAAAGCTTAACAATCCATATCTTCCGGCAATTATAGGAACGGTTGCTCTTTTAATTCTTGGACAGTGTCTGAGCAAAGGTTTTCTGTCTATGAATAATATTTCAAGTATTTTGATGACAACGTCAATTCTTACACTTGCGTCAATTGGCCAGGCAGCGGTAATCATATCAGGTGACAGTGGGCTTGACATGTCTGTTGGTGCAATCATGTCTATGACAGCTCTCTTTGGTCCAATGATAAATGTAGGATCTGGCGTAGCCTCATTTATTTTAATGATTCCTGCTGTTATGCTTATGGGAGCTGTTGTCGGCGCAATTAATGGCACCGGAGTTCAAATGTTAAAGGTTGTTCCGCTGGTTATGACGCTGATTATGTCAAATGTTGTAGATGGCTTTTCAATCATGGTTACAAAAGGGCAGCCATCTGTTATGGTAGGAAAGGAATTACAGGGAATCTCAAAAACATTAGTAGGTCCACTGAGAATCCTGCCAACAGTAGTGCTCATTGTTTTGATCTTACTGGAAGTTCTGTTCCTGAGAAGAAGCCGCTATGGAAGAAGTCTGTTTCTGGCAGGTAATAATAGAAATGCGGCAAATCTCTGTGGTATCAACAGTAAAAAGATAATTATCCTGGCGTATGTGTTTGGTGGAGCTATGGCGGGATTTGCAGGGCTTATGCTGGTTGGATATGCAGGAACGGCACAGATGAATATGGCAAGCAGCTATACAATGCTTTCTGTTGCAGCAGTAGTTATTGGTGGAACCAAACTGACAGGTGGAAAAGGTACATTCATTGGAGGTGCTCTTGGTGCTTTGGTGCTGGTACTTATTACAAATATTCTTCAGGCATTAAATATGGCCGCAGGATTAAGATCTCTGATCCAGGGAATTATTCTGATCGTGATTCTGATGATGAACAGCAGAGCACCTAAGCTTCGACAGTAATGATAAATATTATTACCAGAATATCTATTGCGAAAAGAAAGTGCATGATGTAAAATTGAAGAGAAAAGGAGAAAATGCATGAAGAATGGAAAGTATGGCATTTCAGATGTTGCAGAGATGTTAGGCGTTTCAAAATCAACAGTTTCTCGCGTAATCAATGGAAATGAAGGTGTCGGTCCGGAACTTCGTAAAAAAGTGATGGACTTTATCAATGAAATAGGATATCAGCCAAATACGATAGCCCAGAGTTTAAGTAAGGGACGGATGAACATAGTGGCATTGATACTGGGAGATATTCGAAATCCGTTTTATGCAGATTTGACATTTAATATTCAGAGGATTCTTAACGACAATGGTTATATGGTAATGGTTCTGAACAGTGAATATAACATTGATAGAGAACTGGAATTTTTGAAATTAACAGAGCAATTTAATTTTGCAGGTTTGATTTTGATAACGGCACAGGAAAAAGCAATAGAAGAGAGACTGAAAAATATGGAAATGCCAAAGGTGCTTGTTAATCGTATTCTACCATATTATACAGGAGATTCGGTGTTAATTGATAATTTTCAGGCAGGATATCAGGCAACTATGCATCTGATTGAACTGGGACACCGTCACATAGGCTTTATCAAAGGACCGGGGGTATCTTCTGCATCCAGTCAGCGCTTTGCAGGTTACCGACAGGTACTTGAGAATTATGGCTTTTCTTTTGATGAGAAATGTGTGTTTGAGAGCGATCTGAAATTAGAAACAGGACGGGCGCTGGCACAGCAATTTTTAGAAATAAAAGAGCGTCCAAGTGCGATGGTTGTGGTAAACGATATGACTGCAATCGGTTTTATGGATGGCTGCAGGAAAGCGGGAATCCGTATTCCTGAAGAGTTGTCAATCATAAGTTTTGATGATATTGCAATGGCGTCAATGTATGGTATCGAACTGACGACGATAAGCCAGCATGTAGATGAAATGGGTGAAAAAGCAGCACATTTGATGTTGAAACAGTTAAATGACAAAGATGCGAAAACAGAGCGTATTATTATGGAGCCAACTTTGATTGTAAGAAAAACAACCTGTGAATGTTCTGAGATTTGAAAAGTTTGCCAGTTGGAGAGATTCACTGGCGGCAGTTTGCAAATTCTATATGGAAAGTGGTGGAAATAAGTGCATAGAATGAAACGGGTAGAGGATTCCCGTACGGAGAATACATTTCTGATCATGAATAAACATATCAACTGTTATGGACGTCTCTTTGGTGGAGTGCTGATGCAGTGGATTGATGAGATGGCGGGGATTGTAGCTCGCCGTCATGCCGGTACGATTGTTACAACAGCCTGTGTAGATAACCTGAATTTTAAAGCAGGTGCTTATCTGGGAGATGTGGTTGTGCTGATCGGAAAACTGACCTATGTAGGCAGGACCTCTATGGAAGTACGAATTGATACTTATGTGGAGGAGTCGGATGGAACACGCAGGATGATTAACAGAGCTTATGAAGTTATGGTGGCATTGGATGAGGACGACAACAAAGTGGACGTACCGGGTCTTATCGTAGAGACAGAGTCTGAAAAGGCAGAATGGGAAGGCGGAGAAAAGCGATATACACTACGGAAGGAAAGGCGAAGAGAAGGATACTGATGTTAATGAAGCCTGAGGCTATCTATCATATTATGGCAGATAGCCTCAGGCTTGTTCTTGCATTTTTACATATTAAAATAGAGAATATAGAATATAGCAATTATAAGTAAGTGTCATACAGAGCAGTAGAAAATCGTATGGCACTTTTATTGTATCTCAAGTAAGCAACGTGAGTGTGTTCAATGATTGACAGCAAAAGCAGGGTTTGCTACACTAAAAACATATTGGCAGAATTGCAGAAGTCAGAGGAAGATACAATGAATTATAGAAGTGTAAAAATATCAGAAGATGCGAGAATTTCAAAGCAGTCTGTGCTCGCAGGGGATGTGACGATTGGGAGAGACAGCTGTGTGTTTTATTTTGCGGTGATCCGTGGCGACGAGGCTCCGGTTGTGATTGGAGATGAGTCGAATATTCAGGAGAATTGTACAATTCATGTAAGCCGTAACATGCCGGTTCATATTGGAAATAATGTCACTGTAGGGCACAATGCAGTGATCCATGGCTGTACGATCGGAGACAGAAGCCTGATCGGGATGGGGGCAGTGATCCTTGATGGTGCAAAGATCGGAAACGACTGTATCATTGGAGCCGGAAGCCTTGTGACAAAGAATACCGTGATACCGGATGGCTCCCTTGTGATGGGCAGTCCGGCAAAAATTAAACGAAATCTTGCCTGGGAAGAAAAATTGAGAAACCTTGAAAATAGCAAAAGATATGTGAATGTCTCCAGAGAGATGCAGGAACAGGGAGTATTATAAGAAACTATTATAATTTACAGAGAGTGAGGAAAAATGCATGTCCTGTACAATAAGAAAAGCCACACCGCAGGATCTTCCGAGAATCCGGGAGATCTACGAGATGGCAAGACAGTTTATGAGAAAAAACGGTAACCATTCACAGTGGGGTAAAGGTGACGAACCGGAAGCTCTGATCGAGGAAGATATCCGCCAGGGAAATCTGTATGTACTGGAGGAAGCGAGTATTCATGCAGTATTTGCCTTTATTATAGGAGAAGATCCGACCTATCTGGAGATAGAAGAAGGAAACTGGAAGTCAGAGGAACCTTATGCTGCCGTGCATCGGGTAGCCAGCGACGGAACCGTGCAGGGTGTCATCGGTCATGTCATGGATTACTGCAGCGCACAGGTACCACATCTTCGGATCGACACACATAAGGATAACAAAGTAATGCAGCACGTACTGGAAAAATACGGTTTCGTAAGCTGCGGCATCGTGCATGTCCGGGATGGAAGCCCGCGCATTGCATATGAACTGCTCCCGTAATATGTCATAATATGTTAAAAAAACGTTATTTGCGTTACAGGTAGTATCCCGCGAGGTGTTTTGCCATGAATATGGCAAAATCCCATCACCGAAGGTGATTTGGAATGGATTTTGACCAAGTTACTGTGAACGGAGTGAACAGTAACCCTTTGAGCATATCTGCTCGAATAATTCATAAAAACACTTGTTCCTATAAAACAAATATATTATAATAAAAAAAGAACAATATGTTCGTAGAAATAAAATCAATCCGTCAGTATATAGAAAGTCAGGGTGAGAAAAATAAACCGGGTAGTAAAAATAAGAATCTATCCAAATAAAGAACAGATATCTCAGATAGAGAAAACAATCGGCTGCTGCCGTTTCCTTTATAATCAGATGCTTGCGGATAAGATCAGTTATTACCAGAAAGAAAAAAAGATGCTGAAAAATACACCGGCCGGATATAAAAAAGAATATCCATGGCTGAAAGAAGCAGATTCTCTTGCACTGGCAAATGTGCAGAGGAACCTGGAAGGAGCCTTCCGGAAATTTTTTCGGGAACCGAAAGTGGGATTCCCAAATTACAAATCAAAAAAATTCCCGGAAATCTTATACAATAAATATGATAAATGGAAATATCTGCCTGCAGGAAAAGTCTCTGAAACTACCAAAGATGACACCCATAAAAATAAAACTTCACCGTTCGATACCGGAAGGGTGGAAACTAAAATCAGTGACTGTAAGCAGGGAACCAACCGGAAAATATTTTGCAAGTCTGTTGTTCGACTGTGAAAACCAAACAGCGGAGAAAAGACAGGCAGAAAAATTTCTGGGGATTGATTTTGCCATGCATGGGCTGTGTGTGTTTTCTACCGGTGAAAGAGCTGGATATCCGATGTTCTACCGGAGTGCTGAGAAAAAGCTTGCCCAGGAACAGAGGAAACTTTCCAGATGCGAAAAGGGCAGCAGGAACTATCAAAAACAGAGGAAAAGGGTTGCATTATGTCATGAAAGGATAAAGAACCAGAGGAAAGATTTCCATCATAAGCTCAGTCATGACCTTGCGGAGAAGTATGATGCGGTATGTGTGG
>NZ_JBBMEI010000013.1:0-72448 GCF_040096655.1 Blautia intestinihominis
GAAAAATCCATGCAGAAGTAAATTCTACAGGTATAGAATTTACTCTTGCAAGGTAGAATTTAAAAATACATTTAACCCTCATTTTTGTGAAAAGTGCCAGTTATGAAAAAAAACTTGCAAATAAGAACTAATGTTCGTATAATTGCATTAAGAGCTATCAGACGAAGGAGGTGCTTTTTTTATGAAGTGTGTGTTTGACAGTAAGCGTATAGAAATGGGGAATCGCATACGTACATTGCGGAAGAGAAGAGTGGGAAGTCAGTCAGAATTTGCGGAGAAACTGGATGTATCTGTTATCACAATATCCCGGATAGAGAATGGCATGACAAAGATTGATGCAGAACTTCTAATCAAGATGTCAGAGGTTCTGCAGGTACCGGTGAATATCATCCTTGGAATTGGGCAGCAGGAATATTTTGTATAAATACAGTTTGGGTCAATAGATATTGATTGGGAGCACAAAAGATGGAAATTCTGGTAAGCGTAGGAATGATTATATTTGCCATTGCTTTTTTTTATGTATATTTTTTGGCATCAGCAATATTGTTTTGTGATGCCCCGGTTTCATTGATAGGTGCACTTTTTTCATTCTTTTGTTTGTGTCCGATTGGAAGACACAAAATACACATTGGCAGAGAAATGAAGTATCGATGGGCAGATTGTATAAGTGAAGTAAATCCTCTTTATGTGGCTGGATTTTTCAGGAAAAACGCATCAGATAAGAATATATTATCGAATCTTAAAGGGAAATTTTACTGTGAAACTGCGTTATGTGGGATTTGGGCAATAGCGTTTATATGCAAAATATATATGAATGCAAATATCTGGAAAATATGTGACTATATATTTGGAGGCTGTTTTGTGGTTGTTGAAGTGGTCTGGTGTTATTATGCTCTGTATTATAAATGGTATTACAATGAGGCTTTTCGTTACACAGAGGGACCGGATCATATATGGAAACCTTTCAGCAATATAGCGGAATATTCCAGAAATCCTCAATTTGCAAGTTCGTATTATTATTATCGTGTGCCGTTTGAAGAGATTAAGAACAAAATAGAGCAAGAATGTACTTCGCAGCAATATATTTTTGCAGGAGCATATAGCAAAAAGGAAGTGCACTCTATAATTTACTGGAAGAAAACGGAGAAGTCTGTTGAGATTTTACAGTTGGGGCAGATGCAGAAATATTCCGAAGAAAACATGCAGATATTAAATGAATTTTTTGCACATTTCTGGAAACAGGAACTGAGTGCGGAAAAACAAAAAGTAAAAGTTATTGCAATCTTGTGCATAGAAAATGCAAACCGGGAACTGAGGAGACATTTATTAAGCCTATGCTACGTTGACCAAAAAGATGGAGAACAGGGAAGATACAGACTTCCAGTAGTTATCCTGCATCAGGAAGAACCGCAGGTTCAGATTTTACCGTTATATTCAAAGTGGCGTGGTAAGAAAGAATATGATGAAATGAAAGAAGAAGTCAGTTCTATCCTGGGATTGAGTACTACAAGGGAAGAAGAATGAGCATAAATCGGAGGCGACTTTTTGCTGCCTCTGATTTTTCTATATTCACCCAAAGAAAACACTTGTTCGAAAAATGGAAGTGTAGTATACTTAATAAAGAATGGATAAGGAGAATGTATGAAACAGTTAGAAAAGGCCAGGAAATACGAAGAACTGTATAAGGAATTGTTTGACAGGAACAGTAAGGTAACCACGATTTGTCTGCTGTTGTGTGGTGCTTTTTGGGTGTTAAAACTCTACGTGTTGAGTGAACAGTGTCTTATATTGTTTTTCTTTTCTGGCGGACTGTATGGGGTGAGGCGAATTCATCGAGAGTATGTTCAACTGGGCGAATATTATTTGCCAGATCAGCTAAGAACATCATCTACCTGTAACAAAGTACTGTATAAAGGTAATGTAATTCCTGTTAGCAGGGCAAATGTAATTGATGTCTGGATATTGGTATGCTGTTTGGGGGCGGCGACGCTTTTGTTATGGATTGAATGCATCTTCAGTAAAGATATTGAAGGCACTCCGGCACTTATAATGTTTTATGGCATTGTGCCTGTTATATGTCTGGAATATATTTCTGGGTTTCGTACAGTGCATAGAAGGCTCAAACGTCTGACATGGAAAAATTTTCGATATCATATAGGTTGGTGTAACATCGGTGAAAAACTGCCGAAACAATATAAACTGGGAAATTGTGAGATAACAAAGGAAAACAGGATTTTTTTCAGGACATACTATACTGTAAAGACAACCAAAACTAATAACATCTATAAGAAAGTCATGTATTGTAGAAAAGAAGAAATAAATATAGGGTCTACATACGTTCTGTACGAAATCTGTGGTGTCCGATATATACAATAGCAAATCCATAAATCGAGGGAAAAATATAGTCGAACTGGAATTCTCGGGCATTGAGTATCTGAAATTGTTTCCGTATGATGAAGAATATACCTGTGAAATCCTTGGAGTAACTCTGATATTGGAGGACGGCAAAATATTCTGGTGTGACTGTGATGGCATATCAAAAGAAGAATTTCCAGATTACAGGGGAATTTCAATTTGCGCGTCGGAACTTAGGTGGCGCTGGGTAGATGGAAATAATATAGAAACAGAGCGGGAATAAGGGGCTAAATGGCTGGACGAAACGCGAATGGCTATGCTATAATGACCCACGATATAGAGAATTTTCGTGAAGCACATATATATAGAAGGGAGCACATCCAAGAATGATAGATCAGAGCAAAATCCGTAATTTTTGTATCATTGCACATATAGACCATGGCAAGTCTACGCTTGCTGACCGAATTATCGAGATGACTGGTACGCTGACTGAGCGTGAGATGCAGTCTCAGGTCCTTGACAATATGGAACTGGAGAGGGAGCGTGGTATCACGATCAAATCCCAGGCAGTCCGTATCGTGTACAAGGCGAGTGACGGGGAGGAATATATCTTCAACCTGATCGATACCCCAGGACATGTCGATTTTAACTATGAGGTTTCCCGAAGCCTTGCAGCCTGTGACGGCGCAATTCTTGTCGTGGATGCGGCACAGGGAATCGAGGCACAGACACTGGCGAACGTATATCTTGCACTGGATCATGATCTGGATGTCCTTCCGGTCATCAACAAGATCGATCTTCCGAGCGCAGAGCCGGATCGAGTTGTCAATGAGATCGAGGACGTGATCGGAATCGAGGCACACGATGCACCGAGGATCTCAGCCAAGACAGGACTGAATGTAGAGGAAGTTCTGGAGCAGATCGTTACGAAGATCCCTGCACCGAACGGTGATGTGGATGCACCGCTCAAAGCGTTGATCTTTGACTCCATTTATGATGCATACAAGGGCGTTATCGTATTCTGCCGTGTGCTGGATGGCCGTGTAAAGAAAGGAACACAGATCCGCATGATGGCGACAGGATTTACGACAGAAGTTGTAGAGGTAGGTTATTTTGGCGCAGGTCAGTTCATTCCATGTGACGAGCTGACAGCAGGCATGGTTGGATACATTACAGCAAGTATCAAGAACCTCGGAGATACCAGAGTCGGTGATACAGTAACGGATAATGAGAGACCGTGTGCAGAAGCACTTCCAGGATATAAGAAAGTACAGCCGATGGTTTACTGCGGACTTTATCCGGCAGATGGTGCCAAGTACGGCGATCTGAGAGATGCACTTGAGAAGCTGCAGTTAAACGATGCTTCCCTGTTCTTCGAACCAGAGACATCTGTGGCACTGGGCTTTGGTTTCCGCTGTGGTTTCCTTGGTCTTCTTCATCTGGAGATCATTCAGGAGCGTCTGGAGAGAGAGTACAATCTGGATCTGGTAACGACAGCACCGGGTGTTATCTACAAGGTTTACAAGACAAACGGCGATATGATCGAACTGACCAACCCATCCAATCTCCCGGATCCGTCAGAGATCGAATACATGGAAGAGCCGATGGTAAATGCCGAGATCATGGTAACAACCGAGTTTATCGGCGCAATCATGGATCTCTGTCAGGAACGCCGTGGCCAGTACATCGGAATGGAATATATGGAAGAGACGAGAGCACTTCTGAAATACAAACTGCCTCTGAATGAGATCATCTATGATTTCTTCGATGCACTCAAATCCCGTTCCAGAGGATATGCTTCCCTCGATTACGAGCTCTGCGGTTACGAGCGCAGTGATCTGGTCAAACTGGATATCCTTGTTAATAAGGAAGAAGTCGATGCCCTTTCCTTCATCGTACATGCAGATACTGCCTACGAGCGAGGACGTAAGATGTGCGAGAAACTCAAAGAAGAAATTCCGAGACAGTTATTCGAGATCCCGATCCAGGCTGCGATCGGAAGCAAGGTTATCGCCAGAGAGACTGTCCGTGCCATGCGTAAGGACGTACTTGCCAAATGTTACGGTGGTGATATTTCCCGTAAGAAGAAACTTCTGGAGAAACAGAAGGAAGGTAAGAAGCGTATGCGCCAGGTAGGAAACGTAGAAATCCCGCAGAAAGCGTTTATGAGTGTTCTGAAGCTGGACGATAAATAATCGTTCGGGAATCGGAGGATAATAATGAAAAAAACAAGATCACGTTTATTGCTGACAGGTGCAGTCCTTCTGATGTGTACACTTCTGGCGGGCTGCGGATGCGGCAAGAAGAAAGCAGCAGATCCGGAAACAGAAGAAGTTATCAAGATCAGCATCACACCGGAGCCAACGCCTACGACTGCACCGGAGCAGGTAAATTCTGCAGCAGTTGTTTCAAGTGGTGGCGTAACGATGGTAAACAGCTATCTTGATGAGAATGCCGGATCTACATCTGCCAATACAGCAAGTGGAGCTGCGGTTGTGTCAGACAGTACTACGTCAGATAATGCTTCGACAGCAGATAATTCCAGTTTGTCAGACAACAGCACATCTGCGGATGCAAATATGTCTTCTGATACAGAGGGCGATTCTTCCGACAGCGGAGACAGCCAAGATTATTCAGAAGATGACAGCAGCCAGGATGATTCAGAATATGACGACAGTGAGGAAGATTACAGTGAGGAATACTAAGATTCCGCTGGAGTTATATGTGCACATTCCGTTCTGCGTCCGCAAATGCCAGTACTGTGATTTCCTTTCCGGACCGTCAGACCAGAAGACACGGGACGACTATGTAGATGCGTTGTGCAGGGAGATAAGAAGCATCTCACAGAAAGAAGTATATGAGGTCGTTTCTATATTCATCGGCGGCGGAACTCCATCTGTGCTCAGTGGAGAGCAGCTTTGCCGGATCATGGATGAGATAAAACAGGCATTTATTCTGAGTGAAGATGCAGAGATCACAATGGAGGCAAATCCGGGAACAGTCAGTCCGGAGCAGTTGAAACTTTGCCACGAAGCCGGTATCAATCGAATAAGTTTTGGACTTCAGTCCACGGTGCAGCAGGAACTTGACATGCTCGGAAGGATCCACACCTACGAAGAATTTCTCCAGAGTTATCACTGGGCGAGGAAAGCTGGATTTTCCAACATCAATGTAGACCTGATGTTTGCAATACCGGGGCAGACCTGCGAGAACTGGAAGCACAATCTGGAAACCATCGCAGAACTTTCACCGGAGCACATTTCGGCTTACAGTCTGATCATCGAGGAGGGAACGCCTTTCGCACAGAAGAAACTGATCCTTCCAACAGAAGATGAAGAATACCAGATGTACGAGGACACCGCGGAAATCCTGAGAAAATATGGATTCCATCAATATGAGATATCCAATTACGCCCGTGACGGCTTCGAGTGCAGGCATAACAAGGGTTACTGGCAGCGCACAGAATATCTGGGAGCCGGTCTGGGAGCGGCATCATTATTTCAGGGAAAGCGTTTCAGCAATACCAGAGATATGCAGACGTATCTGGCAGACAGCACAGAACCGGAGAAGATCCGGGAGGATGTTACGGCGCTTTCCAGAAACAACGAAATAGAAGAATTCATGTTCCTGGGGCTGCGTATGACAGAAGGAATCTCTGAAAGACAGTTTGAGAGAAATTTTGGATGCAGGATAGAGGATATTTATGGCTCTGTTCTGGCAAAATATAAAGAGATGGATCTGCTGGAACATACAGGTGAGTTCTGGCGATTTACAAGGAAAGGAATCCATGTGAGCAATCCAGTCCTGGCAGATTTTCTGCTGGATGAGTGAAACGGGAGGAGAGCTGGAACTCCCGGAGCAAACAGTAATACAGAATCAATAGTAGAGTTACTGAGAACAGTAATACTACAGAGAAACAGTGCAAATTAGATATAATGAGAAAGCAGAGGAGCATAAGAAACTATGGCGGGACATACAACTGAGAAGAAATTTATCCGGATTCGGGGTGCGAATGTAAATAACCTCAAGAATCTGAGCGTAGATATTCCAAGAGATGAATTTGTAGTACTGACAGGAGTCAGTGGTTCCGGCAAGTCTTCTCTGGCTTTTGATACCATTTATGCGGAAGGACAGAGACGCTATATGGAGTCTCTGTCTTCTTATGCGAGACAGTTTCTGGGACAGATGGAGAAACCAGACGTGGAGTCGATCGAGGGACTGCCGCCTGCAATCTCCATTGATCAGAAATCCACAAACAGAAACCCGCGATCTACCGTAGGAACAGTAACTGAGATCTACGATTATTTCCGTCTTCTGTATGCAAGGATCGGAATCCCACATTGTCCGAAGTGCGGCAAGGAGATCAAGAAACAGACCGTAGACCAGATGGTAGACCACATCATGTCACTGCCGGAGAGGACCAAGATCCAGCTTCTTGCACCGGTAGTCCGAGGACGCAAGGGAACCCATGCGAAACTTCTGGATCAGGCAAAGCGAAGCGGCTATGTCCGCGTTCTGATCGACGGAAACATGTATGAACTTTCCGAAGAGATCAAACTGGACAAGAACATCAAGCATAATATCGAGATCGTAGTAGACCGTCTGGTAGTCAAACCAGGTATTGAGAAACGACTGTCAGATTCCATCGAGACTGTCCTTGATCTTGCAGACGGACTTCTGATGGTGGACACGATGGATGGAAATATCATAAATTTCAGCCAGAGTTTTTCCTGCCCGGACTGCCAGATCAGTATTGACGAGATCGAGCCGAGAAGTTTTTCTTTCAATAATCCGTTTGGAGCCTGCCCGGACTGTTTCGGTCTGGGATACAAGATGGAGTTCGATGTCGACCTGATGATACCGGACAAATCCTTAAGTATTTCAGAGGGAGCCATTACTGTGATGGGATGGCAGTCCTGCACAGACAAGGGAAGTTTTACAAGAGCGATCCTGGATGCACTGGCAAATGAATACCATTTCAGTCTGGATACTCCATTTCAGGATTATCCGGAAGAAATCAAGAACATTCTGATCCACGGAACTAATGGACACTCTGTCAAGGTTTACTACAAGGGACAGCGCGGAGAGGGAATTTATGACATTGCGTTCCCGGGTCTTATCAAGAACGTGGAGCAGCGATACAAAGAAACAGGTTCCGACGCAATGAAGCAGGAATATGAATCTTTTATGCGCATCACCCCATGTAAGACATGTAAGGGACAGAGACTGAAGAAAGAATCACTTGCTGTCACAGTCGGAGATAAGAATATTTATGAGATAACAGCGCTCTCCATAGAGAAGCTGTGTGATTTCCTGAAAGACCTGAAGCTTTCCAGCCAGCAGGAACTGATCGGAAAGCAGATCCTCAAGGAAATCCGTGCGAGAGTTGGTTTCCTTGCAGAAGTAGGTCTGGATTATCTTTCTTTAAGCCGTGCGACCGCGACACTCTCCGGCGGGGAAGCGCAGAGAATCCGTCTTGCGACACAGATCGGCTCCGGGCTGGTCGGAGTTGCCTATATCCTGGATGAGCCGAGTATTGGACTTCATCAGAGAGATAATGACAAACTGCTGAGGGCACTGATGCGCCTCCGTGATCTGGGGAACAGCCTGATCGTGGTGGAACATGACGAGGATACCATGCGTGCTGCGGACTGTGTTGTGGATATCGGACCGGGGGCAGGCGAACACGGTGGAAAACTTGTCGAGATCGGAACAGCAGAGACACTGATGCAGAATCCGGATTCTGTCACAGGCGCATATTTAAGTGGCAGGATCAAGATTCCGGTGCCGACGGAGCGTAAACAGCCGACAGGATGGCTTAGGATCCGCGGAGCAGCGGAAAATAATCTCAAGCAGGTCAATGTGGATATCCCACTGGGCGTTATGACGAGTGTTACGGGAGTCAGTGGTTCCGGCAAGAGCTCCCTGATCAACGAAGTGCTGTACAAGACTCTGGCAAGAGACCTGAACCGTGCGCGGACTATCCCGGGCAAACATAAGGAAATCCAGGGACTTGACCAGCTTGATAAGGTCATCAATATCGATCAGTCGCCGATCGGACGTACACCGAGGTCCAATCCGGCAACGTATACAGGCGTTTTTGACCAGATTCGAGATCTTTTTGCCGCGACTGCAGATGCGAAGGCAAGAGGTTACAAGAAAGGACGTTTCAGTTTTAACGTCAAGGGCGGACGCTGTGAGGCGTGCAGCGGTGACGGAATCATCAAGATCGAGATGCATTTCCTGGCAGATGTCTATGTTCCATGTGAAGTGTGCAAGGGCAAACGTTATAACAGAGAAACGCTGGAAGTGAAATACAAAGACAAAAGTATCTACGATGTCCTGAATATGACAGTCGAGGAAGCACTGGGATTTTTTGAAAACGTTCCATCTATCCGCCGTAAGATCCAGACACTGTACGATGTAGGACTTTCCTATATCCGTCTTGGTCAGCCGTCCACTGAACTTTCCGGCGGCGAGGCGCAGAGGATCAAGCTTGCGACAGAACTCAGCAAACGAAGCACCGGAAGGACGATCTACATTCTGGATGAGCCGACGACAGGACTTCATTTCGCGGATGTACACAAGCTGGTTGAGATCCTGAAGCGTCTGACAGACGGCGGAAATACCGTTGTAGTCATCGAGCATAACCTGGACGTCATCAAGACAGCAGATTATATTATAGATATGGGACCGGAAGGCGGTGACCGTGGAGGTACGGTGATCGCAACAGGAACACCGGAACAGATCGCAGAGTGTCCGGAATCCTACACGGGCCAGTATGTGAAGAAATACCTGCAGCAATAGAGAAAATTGGGAAGGAGGCTATTATGCCTGCAAATGATATTGGAATCGATATGGGAACCAGCAGTTGTCTGGTTTATTCCACCGGCAAAGGTCTGATCCTCAAGGAGCCGACGGTGGTAGTATATGACAAGGATACAGAAAAGATCAAAGCAATTGGTGAGGAAGCAAAACAGATGGCGGGACATGCCTCTTCCAATATAGAGGTGATCCGTCCGATCCGCCAGGGCGTGATCACGGATTTCATTGTAATGGAAAAAATGCTCAAATATTTTATCCCGAAAGCAATGGGACGAAGAGCTTTTCGCAAACCCCGCATCAGCATCTGTGTGCCAAGCGGGATCACGGAGATCGAGCGCCGGGCAGTGGAGGAAGCAACCTTCCAGGCTGGCGCACGGGAAGTTTTTCTGGTCGAAGAACCGATCGCAGCAGCAATCGGCGCCGGTGTGGATGTTACGAAACCGTTTGGAAATCTGATCGTGGATATCGGAGGCGGAACGACAGATGTGGCAGTGATTTCCCTGGGCGGTGTTGTCGTCTCTTCTACGATCAAGGTAGCAGGAGATACGTTTGATCAGGCGATCATGAGCTACATACGCCGGACACATGGACTTTTTATTGGAGAGGACACTGCCGAGACGATCAAGATCAAGATCGGTACCGCGATTGAGGAAGCAAATCCGAGAGTGATGGAAGTCAAGGGACGAAATATCCTGACGGGTCTTCCAAAGACCATCAAGCTGACTTCGGAAGAAATCCGTGTGGCACTTAAAGATGCCACAAATCAGATCGTAGAGACCGTTCATGGCGTTTTGGAAAAGACACCGCCGGAACTTGCAGCAGATATCGTGGACCGTGGAATTGTTCTTGCAGGAGGCGGCGCAATGCTGAGTGGAATGGACACTCTGATCGAACAGAGAACAGGGGTAAATACACTGACGGTACAGAATGCAGTGAATGTAGTAGCTGTTGGAACTGGAAAATATGCAGAGATCATGGCGAGAATGGAAGAATGACCGCAGAGATCCGTGAACACAGAAACCAGGAATATCTGAAGTTTACTTTGGATGTCCTGGTTTTGCTGTACGGAATTCTGAGAAGCAGAAGAGAGGAACTATGAGTGAAAGCGTGACAGGGTATATCGATCATGTGATTTTTCGAAACGAAGAAAACGGATATACCGTAATGATATTAAAGGGCGTAGAAGATGAGGAAGAACTGACCTGTGTCGGATCATTTCCGGTGATTACGATGGGGGCTTCCGTGGAACTTACCGGAAATTATATCCAGCATCCGGTCTATGGAAAACAGTTTCAGGCAGCAACTCTTACCGAAAAAATGCCGGAAGATGCCATGGCAATGGAACGTTATCTGGGATCAGGCGCGATCAAAGGCATCGGTGCGGCACTGGCGGCAAGGATTGTGAGACGTTTTGGGCGTGAGACACTTCGGATCGTGGAGGAAGAGCCGGAACGGCTGGCAGAGGTCAAGGGGATCAGTGAAAAAAAGGCGAGAGAAATTGCAGCGCAGGTTTCTGAGAAGGCTGACATGCGAAAAGCAATGATGTTTTTGCAGAAATATGGGATTTCTCTGAATCTCGGAGCCAAAATCTATCAGAAATATGGAGAAACAGTCTACAGTGTACTTCAGGAAAATCCTTACCGGCTTGCAGATGATATCAGTGGTATTGGTTTCAAGATTGCGGACGAGATCGCTTACAGGATTGGAATCCATACAGATTCAGATTACAGAATCCGAAGCGGGATGATGTATACTCTTTTGCAGGCATCAGGAGACGGACATGTATATCTTCCAAGGGAAGAACTGTTCCAGAGGGCTTCGGAACTTCTGGGGGTGGATCCTTCCTATATGGAAAAACATCTGATGGATCTTTCTGTAGACCGCAAGCTGGTGCAGAAAGAAGAGAACGGAGTGGTCCTGGTTTATCCGACCATGTACTATTATCTGGAACTTAACACAGCAAGAATGCTTAAGGAACTGGATATTCTCTATCCGGAAGATCCAGAGATGATCAACAGGAGAATCGCACAGATTGAAAAGGAAACAGACACTGTTCTGGATGAAATGCAGAAAAAAGCTGTCACAGAGGCGGCATGTCATGGCCTGTTTATTCTGACAGGAGGTCCCGGAACAGGAAAAACAACCACGATCAATGCGATCATCCAGTATTTTGAGGGAGAGGGAGCAGAGATCCGGCTTGCTGCACCGACAGGAAGAGCGGCCAAACGAATGACAGAGGCGACCGGCTACGAGGCACAGACAATTCACAGACTCCTGGAATTATCCGGAATGCCTGAGGATGACAATAAGAGTGGTCAGGCAGTTCATTTTGAGAGAAATGCGGAGAATCCTCTGGAAGCAGATGTCATTATCATTGATGAGATGTCGATGGTGGATATTCAGCTGATACATTCACTTCTCCAGGCAATCATTGCAGGGACGAGACTGATTCTGGTAGGTGATGAGAATCAGCTTCCAAGCGTGGGACCGGGAAATGTACTTCGCGACATTATCAGAAGCATGGCATTTCCGGTGGTAGAGCTTAAGAAGATTTTCCGGCAGGCATCAGAGAGTGATATTGTCGTAAATGCACACAAGATCAACAAGGGAGAACAGGTGGTTCTTGACAATAAGAGCCGTGATTTCTTTTTTCTTAAGAGATATGATGCAGACATTATCATTCGCGTGGTAATTGCACTGATTCAGGAAAAACTTCCGAAATATGTAGAGGCGAAGCCTTTTGATATTCAGGTCCTGACTCCTATGAGGAAAGGACTTCTTGGCGTGGAACGGCTGAATCAGATTCTCCAGAGATACCTGAATCCGCCGGATGCATCAAAGAAAGAAAGAGAAAATGCACACGGACTTTTCCGCGAGGGCGATAAAGTCATGCAGATCCGGAATAACTACCAGATGGAATGGGAAATCCGGGGCCTGTATGGTATTCCAATTGAGAAAGGTATTGGTGTATTTAATGGAGATACCGGAATCCTCAGGACGATCAATGACTTTGCCGAGACAGCCGAGGTGGAATTTGAGGATGGCAGATGGGCAGAATATTCTTTCAAACAGCTGGATGAACTGGAACTTGCCTATGCGATCACGATACATAAATCGCAGGGGTCTGAATATCCTGCAGTTGTAATTCCGCTTCTGTCCGGACCAAGGATGCTTCTGAACAGAAATCTTCTTTATACAGCTGTCACCAGGGCGCGTAAGTGCGTAACCGTTGTCGGCAGTGAGGAGACATTCCGGGAAATGATCCGGAATGAGAAACAACAGCAGAGATACAGCTCACTGGATCGGAGAATCTGTGAGACAGAAGAGTAAGAGTGCTTCATCGGGGAGAAAGGACTTACTTGGAGAAATTTTTGAATATCCTGTATCCGAGACGCTGCCCGGTCTGTCATCAGATCCTTACTGAAAAGGGAATACTTGTCTGCCGGGCATGTGAGAACCAGCTGCATCCGATCATAAAGGATTATTGTCTCAAATGCGGAAGACCGGTGGCGCCGGAGGTGGAATTCTGTCCGGAGTGTCGGAAAGTGCACAGAGAGTTCGACAGAGGGAGAGGCGTTTTTCTCTATAATAACAGAATGCGGCAGTCGCTGCTTCACTACAAATATTATGGGAGCCGGGAATATGGTGAATACTATGCTGCTTCTATATGCAGATATATGGAAAGAGACATCCGGGCATGGAACCCGGATGTGATCATTCCCGTTCCTATGTATCCGCGGAAGCAGCGGGAGAGAGGATTTAACCAGGCGGCAGACATTGCAGACAGGGTCGGAAGAAATCTGAAGATTCCGGTACCGGATCAGATCATACGAAAGACAAAGAATACCCGGTCGCAGAAAAAACTGAGTGCTGCTGAAAGAAAGCAGAATCTGAGAGAGGCCTTTCAGATTACTGAGAGAATGGACGGACTCAGTATACTTGTCATGGATGACGTGTACACAACAGGAAGTACGATAGAAGCAATGGCTCATGTCCTTAAGGGAGCAGGTGCAGAAAGAGTGTTTTTTGTGACCCTCTGCATGGGCTGGATATGATAACAGCAGGGCATTGGCGGTGAAAAAAGGCTTTTCATGGTCATGGATATATGTTACAATTAATCTATATGAGTATTTCTGTCCGGTGGAAAGAAATACGGTTTTGTAAGGAGCAGACTATGATCAACGAAGAAAAAGTTAAGATAATGACAAAGCTCGCCATGTATGAGCAGGGCAGGGGCAGGAAACATCTTCCGGTCAGCAGATATTACAGAAGTGACTATATCGGGCTGGCACTGATCAAGAATTTTTTCCTGGTTACGATCGGATATGTGCTGATTGTTGCGGCAGTAGCGGTATATTTTGGAGAATATCTTCTGGAGAATATTCACAGAATGAATCTGGTCACACTTGGAATCTATCTGATTATCGGTTATGTGATTGTTCTTGCAGCGTATTCTATTCTGACGTATATTCAGTATTCCGTGAAATATTATCAGGCAAAGAAGAGTGTACGGGAATATTACAGCCAGCTTACAGAGCTGAATAAGATCTATGCGCGGGAAGAAAAGAAAATGTCCGCCAGAGGAACAGCGGGAGGTTATCGGAAATGACAGCATTACTGGAATTTAAACAGAAAATCAAAGGCTTATTTGCACAGTATGAAGTGTATGTGATGCCTCTTTTGAAATTTATCCTGGCACTGGTTTATTTTATATGGATTAACAGCAACATGGGATATGTGAAAGCTCTTGATAATATATTTGTAGTATTGATTCTGGCACTTGTCTGCAGTGTCCTTCCGACAGGAATGATTGTTTTTGCAGGATGTGCGATGATGGTGGCACACTGTTATGCACTCGGAATAGAAGTTGCCGGTTTCCTGCTGGTGCTTCTTCTTTTCATGCTGATTCTGTTTCTGAGATTCAGCGCAGGCAAGAACATTGTAATGGTGTTTACGCCACTGGCATTTGCATTTGATCTTCCGGCATTGCTGCCAATCGGATGCGGCCTTCTGAGTTCACCGGTATCTGCACTTCCGGCAGGCGGTGGCGTGATCATTTACTATTTTGTTCGCTATGTGAGAGTACAGTCCCAGGCACTTATGAGTGCTGATATGCAGATAGTAGACAAACTGACACTTCTTTCAGATGGCATTATGAAGAATGGTGAGATGTGGCTGACACTGCTTACATTTGTTGTTGTGATTCTTGCAGTCCAGCTGATCCGTACGAGACAGTTTGATTATGCATGGAGAATTGCAATCATTGCAGGCGGCGTGCTCTATCTTGTACTTATGCTTGCAGGCAGCATGTATTTTGGATTTTCTGTTCCTGTTGCATCACAGGTTATTTTTACCGTAGTTGCAGTTCTGCTTGGAATTGTTCTTGAATTCTTTGTGTTCGGAGGCGATTATACAAGAACAGAGCGTCTGGAATATGAGGATGATGATTATTACTATTATGTCAAGGCTGTGCCGAAGGCGCTGGTTGCAACTTCTGAGAGAAGCATCAAGAAGATCAACGGCGAGCCTGCACGCGATGACAGGAAACAGAATGAGCGTGTAGTGAATTTTTCTGCACCATTGTTCCAGGGAGCGGTTCCTCCGGAAAAAGAAAAAGCAGAACCGGATGTGACAGAAAATACGGCTGCTATCGAGAAAGCAGATCTCGATGACATCGATTTCGAAAAGAAACTGGAAGAATCACTGAAGGATCTGTGATCAGAACCGTAATTTATAACAGACAGAATATAACAACAAATAAAAAGACTAGGAGGAAAGCGTGTTTATGCAGAATATCACGGGTATAATGGGAAGGTATCTTTCGGATATCAATTTACCATCCATGAATATCATTGATATCATAGAAATTATTCTGATCTCATTTTTTGTGTATCAGTTTATGGTATGGATCAAATTTACCCGTGCTTATACCCTGCTCAAAGGACTTCTGGTCATTGGCGCTTTTCTTGTGATCGCTTATATCTTCAAGATGAATACGATCCTCTGGATCGTGTCCAGGCTGGCGGGGGCACTGATTACGGCAATCGTGGTTATTTTCCAGCCGGAACTCCGCAAGGTTGTGGAGCAGCTTGGACAGAAGAAGATCATGGCTTCTATTATTCCGTTTGATTCCGGCAAGGAAGTCAAGGAACGTTTTGCAGACAAAACAGTTAACGAACTGATCAAAGCCTGCTTCGACATGGGTGAAGTCAAGACAGGAGCACTGATTGTAATTGAGCAGGAGATCCGCCTGGATGAGTATATCCGGACAGGTATTAATGTAGATGCGATCCTGACGAGCCAGCTTCTGATCAATATCTTTGAACACAATACACCACTTCATGATGGGGCGGTGATCGTAAGAAAGAACCGGATCGTGGCGGCTACCTGTTATCTTCCGCTTTCAGATAATATGGAACTGAGCAAGCAGCTTGGAACGAGACACCGTGCAGGTGTGGGAATCAGTGAGGTGACAGATTCTGTGACGATCATTGTTTCTGAGGAAACCGGTCAGGTTTCCGTGGCAGAGGGAGGAAGGCTGATGCGGAATGTCAGCAGCACTGAACTCCGTGAAGTGCTTGAGAGGGCACAGAACAAGAAAATTGTAGATAACAATAAACTGAGACAATTTTTTAAGGGGAGAGTGAAGCATGAAGAAAAAAGTGGCAAATAATATCTCTCTGAAAATCCTGTCTCTTATTATTGCAGTAGTCGTATGGCTCCTGGTTGTAAACATTGACAATCCGATCGGGACGAAGTCTTTCGTGGTTTCAGATGTACAGCTTCTAAATGAGGCATATATTGATGCAGACGGTAAGATGTGTATACAGGACAGTGAACAGACACCGATCCGTGTGACGATCAAGGCACAGCGCAAGATCCTTGATAAGCTCACAGTCGCGGATCTTCGCGCAACAGCAGATCTGCAGCAGGCAGTAAGCCTGGATACAGATCCTGTGATGGTGCCGATTACGGTTTCCTGTGAGAAGGTTTTACCGAATAATATTGAGGTAACTCCGAATAATTTGAGTCTCCATCTGGAAGATAAGGATACACAGGAATTTGTGGTAAATGTTACTACCAATAATACGAAACCAGACAAGAGATATGAGGTAGGTTCTCTGACCTCCAATCCGGAGAAAATCAAGATTACAGGACCGAAGTCTCTTATTAATAAAATAGATAAAGTGAATGCTTCTATTGATGTGGACGGGGCAACAGAGGATGTGACCCAGGAAACAGAAGTGAAGATCATTGACAAGAATGGAGAGGAATTCTCCGACACAGATGCAGGTTATCTTAATATTTCCAAAGTTTATGTGACTGCAAGGTTGTGGAAAGTTCAAACTGATGTTAAAATAAGTGCGGAATACACAGGTACTCCGGCAAGTGGATATCAGGTGGAGAGTGTCAGTACGACTCCGAATGTGATCAGTATCGCAGGAAGTGAGGAGGCACTGGACAGCCTGAAGGATCAGAATAATACAATCTGGGTATCAGGAAATGCGGTTGATATTTCAGGTCGGGACAGTGATTTTGAGGCAAAGATCAATATTTCAGATTATTTGCCGGAAGGACTGAAGCTGACCAGTGATTCCAGTGAGGATGTTTTTGTCAGAGTGAATATTCTGCCGGAAGGCAGCAATGTCTGTGAGGTTCCAACCAAGAACATTACTGTTGAGAACCAGCCGGATGGAATGCAGGTGGCATTTGATACCGCCAATATAGAAGTCCGGATAAAGAAATCCGATGAAAGCCTGGATGATCTGACAGAAGATGAAATCAAAGCTTCTATTGATCTGGATGGCAAGGAAGAGGGCAGTTATGAAGTTCCGGTAAATGTCAGTGTTCCGAAGGGATATGAACTGGTAGATGAAGTTACCACAGGCGTGGAAGTTTCCAGAATTTCCACAGCAGATACAGGTAATTAATTACAGGAGATACAGAAGATGATCAGTCAGAAGATAACAGTCAGCAATCCGTCAGGGCTGCATCTGCGCCCGGCAGGGAATTTGTGTAATGAAGCAATTAAGTATGAATCCAGAATTGAATTTCTCTTTAGCGGAGGAAGCGCAAATGCCAAAAGCGTTTTGAGCGTTCTGGGTGCCTGCGTGAAATGTGGAGATGAGATTGAACTTATCTGTGATGGCATTGATGAGCAGGCGGCAATGGAAGCTTTGACCAGTGCAATCAGCAATGGTCTTGGTGAATAAAGGTGTTATGAGAATAAGGAGGAGAAGTTGTGAAGAAACGAGTTGTGGCAGTTTTACTGAGTCTGTCTATGTGCATGGCTACTGCAGCAGAAGCGACAGTTGCCAGTGCAGCGGATTTTTCTGCGGAAATTACAGCTGCAGAGGATAATGATGAATCTGTTGCAGATGAAACAGCGGACAGTCAGGATGTAGAGGATTCTACAGTAACAATAGAGGACGGTGAAGTATCTGATGAAGAACAGAATGATGCAGAGACAACACCGGAAGCAGATGTGGCAGATGCAGCTGATTCAGAGGATGAAGTAGTTGTAGATTTCAGCCCAGAAGAAGATTTTACTTCTGATGCAGTATCAGCAGACCAGGTTGTTGATGACAGCACAGCTGATGCAGTTTCTTATACAGGAGAGAATGTAGTAAGCAGCACAGAGGCAGTTCTTTCTTATCACAGATGGGAGCCAATCACTGTTGGTGGACAGCTCAGATGGAAACTTGAAAAAATCAGTGGAACCAAGACAGCATCCGCAGAGGAAGCAGGAGATGCTGTACAGACAGACGATGCAGCAGATGCTGATGTTTCAACAGATGAGGCTGTTGAGGCAGATGTGGCAGGAGAAGCAGAAGAAACATCTGAAACAGATGGAGAAACAGCGGAGGTATCCGGAACAGTCGAGGAAGCAGCAGATGCAGCAGAAGAAGTATCTGAAATTACCGAAGATACGGATACAGATGCAGTGAGTACAACAAAATCTTACTACACAGCAACGGATGGTCTGGTAAAGATCACCACACTGGATGGAGATGGAAATACAGTTTTCACCGCAAAATACGCTTTTGATGAGAAAGGCTATCTGATCACAGGAACAAGCCTTGTAGGCACCAACGGAAATGACCGCTATTATTTTGCAACAGCAGATGAAGTAGAGATCACAAAACCGGATGTAAACAGTGCTTACAGTGAAGTTGTAGCTCCATACAACTCCGCACTTGGTCAGATGCAGACAAATAAATGGGTATGGGATGGAAAGAAATTCACATACTTTAACAAGACAGGTGTCCTGGAATCCAAAAAAGAGGGAATCTACAAGATCGGCAGTGACTATTATTATCTCAAGAGCACCGGTGTGCCGTTCATAGGAGAAAAAAGCACTACATACAATGGCAAATCAGGACTTTACTGGTTCAAGAGTGCATCCGGTTCAAAGGATATTCCGGGTAAGATGGCAAGAAATACCTGGATTGGAATCAACAACAACAGATGGCGTTACTTCGGAAGTGACGGACGTTATGTAAAGAAAGGTGTCGGAGCATACAAGGTTCTGAATAACAGCTCCAGGCTGTATCTCCTTGATGCAAACGGATATCTTATCAAAGGAAAACAGGTCAAAGGCGCTGATGGATATTATTACATGTCCAACAGCTCAGGTATTGCATATGCAAACCGTCTTGTTAAGGTTGGAAACTATAGATACTACTTTACTTCCAACGGCCGTCGTGCAACATGGAGAAATCGCTGGGTACAGCTTGCAGGAACAGGTTCTACCAAGTACGGCAGATATTACTACTTCGGAAGCGTTGCAGGACGTGTAGAAGAAAAGAAGGGAATGCAGAAGGTAGTTGTTAACAACAAATTTATCGGATGGTTCCTGTTTACAAATGGTGGTAACAACTACCAGAAAGCATGGAGTGGTTCCAGATACTTCCTCGAAGACGGACGTATGGCAAGTGGTGTTACCAAGGTAAATGGCAAATACTATTTCTTCCAGAGATCCAGCACAACACAGTATCGTGGTCAGATGTATAAAGGAACCTGGATCAAGTATAATAATAAATATTATTATGCAGCATCCAATGGTGTTCTTCCGGTTTCCGGATGGAGAAGAATCAGATGTGACGGTAAGATGTATTACTTCTGCTTCTCCAATTGTGCAGCACTGACAAACAGAAGTGCTACCCGCGCAGGAACCAAGGGATGGCTGGACAGCAGAGGAAGATTTACAACAGGATGGGTAACCATCGATTCCAGCAGAAACCTGGCACGTTATATCAACCCGGCAACAGGTAAATGGTATAGAAATACCTCAGCATGGATTGACGGTGTAAACTATCGTTTCAATAAATACGGAAACCGTGTTTATGACAGAACCAGCGAGTTCAAGCGCAACAGATATTATCTGGAATGTGACCGTACAAACGGTGTTATGACTGTATACACAGACAGCAGCAAGAAGTATCCGATCAAGACGATCCGTGTTTCCGTAGGTAATCCTACATCACTGACTATAGCAGGAACCTTCACACTGACAAGATCTCTTCGCTGGCAGCCGCTGATGGGACCATCCTGGGGACAGTATGGTACTCATGTAGTAAATGGAATCTTTGTTCATTCCGTAGCAAGTGGTCTGATGAATGGAAATAACCTTCCGGCAAGCGAATATCTGAAACTTGGAAGCCCTGCATCTCATGGATGTATCCGTGCCTGCGTTGCAGACGCGAAATGGGTATATGAGAACTGCAATGGTTCCAAGCTCCGCGTATTCGATGGTAAATACAGTGCCGATGAATGCTACAAGGGACCTCTGGGAAGAAGACCTCTTACACCACTGAGAGGGAGCAAGACTTTCGACCCGACAGACCCGAATTACGCAAACAGATAATCAGAACAAAATAAACGCTCTCCCCTGGGGGGAGGGCGTTTTTCAGGAGGAAAAGAAAATATGAGAACATACCTGGTAACAGGCGGTGCCGGATTCATCGGTTCCAACTACATTCATTACATGTTTCAGAAATACGACAACGAGATCCGTATCATCAATGTAGACAAGCTGACGTATGCAGGAAACCTTGAGAACCTCAAGGACATTGAGAATAGAGAGAACTACACTTTCGTTAAGGCTGATATCTGCGACAGCGAAGCTATCATGAAGATCTTTGATGAGAATGATATTGACCGTGTCGTTCATTTTGCAGCAGAGAGCCATGTAGACAGAAGCATCCGTAACCCGGAAGTCTTTGTCAAGACAAACGTACTTGGTACTCTGGTCATGCTGAATGCAGCCAAATCTGCATGGGAACTTCCGGATGGAACCTTTAAACCGGACAAGAAATTCCTTCATGTATCCACAGACGAAGTATACGGCTCCCTCGAGGAAGATGGCGGCTTTTTCTATGAGACAACTCCATATGATCCGCACAGCCCGTACTCTGCAAGCAAGGCATCCTCTGATATGCTGGTAAAATCCTACATGGATACCTACAAATTCCCGGCAAACATCACAAACTGCAGTAACAACTACGGACCATACCAGTTCCCGGAGAAACTGATCCCGCTGATCATCAACAATGCGCTCCAGGGCAAGAAGCTTCCGGTATATGGTGACGGCAAGAATGTCCGCGACTGGCTCTATGTTATGGATCATGCCAAGGGAATCGACATGGTACAGGAGAAGGGACGTCTGTTCGAGACATATAACATCGGCGGACACAATGAGAAACAGAATATCCAGATCATCCATATCATTCTTGATACTCTTCAGGAAATGCTTCCGGAGGGAGATCCGCGTAAAGAACTCGTAAGCGAAAACCTGATCACTTACGTAGAGGACCGCAAGGGTCATGACCGTCGTTATGCGATCGCACCGGACAAGATCAAAGAAGAAGTTGGCTGGTATCCGGAGACATGTTTTGAGGATGGAATTCGCCTGACGATCCAGTGGTTCTTTGAGCATGAGGACTGGATGAAGAATGTTACCAGTGGTGACTATCAGAAATATTACAACGAAATGTACAAAACCAAATAAAACGCTCCGATCATTCAGACGGAGGCTGGAAATGCTGCAGGCATCGGAGGAGTCTCTGAGGCTTGCGGCATTTTTTGATGTTAGAAAGGATAATCATGAAAAAGATTGTAATCATCGGGGCAAATGATTTTCAGAAGCCACTGATTCAAAAAGCAAAAGAAATGGGATATGAAACGCACGTATTCGCCTGGAGAGAGGGCGCAACCGGTGCGGAGGATGCGGATTTTTTTTATGAGATCAGTATTGTGGAGATGGATGCGATCCTGGAAGAATGCCGGAAGATCAAACCGGATGCAGTTGCTACCATAGGCTCAGATCTTGCGAATATCACGGTACAGTATCTGGCAGAGAAACTGGGACTTCCGGGAAACAGCAGTGAATGTATCAGGCAGTCTACCAACAAATATGCCATGCGGAGCGCTTTCCAGAAAGCCGGGATCCCGGTTCCGTATTTTGCATGCGTCGGAGAAGGCGAGAGCGTGGAACCGGAGCATTTCCCGGTGATCGTCAAACCGACAGATCGTTCCGGCAGCAGAGCGATCACCAAGGTCACAGATCCGTCTGAACTTCCGGCAGCGATCGAAGCCGCGATCGCACAGTCTTTTGAGAAGAAAGCGATCGTGGAAGAATATATTTCCGGAGCAGAATACAGTGTGGAAACGATCAGCTATCGGGGAAAACACACCTGCCTTGCAATTACCAGGAAATTTACGACTGGAAGTCCGCATTATATCGAGGTTGGTCATTTACAGCCGGCTCCACTGACAGATGATATAAGAAAGCAGGTAGAAGAGACCGTATTTCGTGCACTGGATGCACTGGGAGTGGAATTTGGAGCGGGACACAGTGAACTCAGGATCAATAAAAAAGGCGAGATCCGCATTATAGAGATCGGGTCACGTATGGGCGGCGACTGCATTGGTTCCGACCTTGTACCTCTTTCGACCGGACAGGATTTTGTGGGCATGGTTGTGGACACCGCAGCCGGAAATCCGCCTGTCATCAAAGCGAATGAGCCGCATATATCTGCGATCCGTTTCCTGATGAATGAAAATGACCTGCGTCTTTTGAATGATATCAAACAGAATCATCCATCTAATCTCAAAAAAGTTGTGATCGAGGGCGATGTAAAAACCGCCAGCATCACAGACAGCAGCAGCCGTCCGGGATTTTTTATCCTGCAGGCAGAGTCTTATGAAGAGATGGAAACACTCCTTCATCATGGACCGTGGGAAAATCCAATCCATGTTTTTGACACACCGGTTCAGAAACTCCGCTATAATGATGGCAAAAATACATTTTTTATGAAGAGAGATGATCTTCTTCCGTTTGCTTTTGGTGGAAACAAGGTGCGTTTTGCGCGGAAGTTTGTGGAAGATATGCAGGAAGAGCATTGCGACAGCATGATCATCTACGGAAATTATCACTCCAATCTCTGCCGTATCCTTGCAACGCTTTGTCATGAGCTGGAGATCCCGTGCTATATGGTCCATAATACTGAGGATATCAAAGAAGACAGAGAGACGAGTAACAGCCGTATCATCCGGCAGATGGGAGTTGTAGAGATCCCATGCGGCAAGGCGGGAATCGCAGCAGCAGTGGAACAGGCTATGGCAGAACTGCGTGAAAAGGGATACAAACCGTATTATATTTACGGGAATTCCAGAGGCCAGGGCAGAGAATGGGTTCCGATGAGAAGCTACGAAGCTGTGTATGACGAGATCTGCTGTTACGAAAACAGACACGGTGTTCATTTTGACTATATTTTTCTTGCATCCAGTACAAATGCGACACAGTCCGGACTTCTTGCGGGAAGTCTGCGTCAGGGAGATGACCGCAGGATCGTGGGGATCTCCGTTTCCCGAAATGCCGCAAGAGGCAGGGAAGTCATCACCGGAAATCTCAGAGAATATGCAGAAAAATTCCACAGAACACTTCCGGACGATCTGGAAGACCATATTCATTTTACAGATTCCTATATGGAGGGCGGATATGGTGCATGGTCAGAACCGGCAGCAGATCTGATCCGTCAGATCTATGGCAGTGAAGGAATCCCTCTTGATATGACCTATACAGGAAAGGCTTTTTATGGTATGGTTAAATATCTGGAAGAGAATCAGATCCAGGGAAAACAGATCCTGTTTCTTCATACAGGAGGAACACCTCTGTTTTTTGACTTTCTTGAACAAGAGGATAAATAAGCATGAAAAAATTAATGATCCTGGGAGCGAGTTATTCTCAGCTCCCTCTTTATGAAGCTGCCAGGAAGCTTGGCGCAGCAACCGTAGCCGCCAGCACACCGGGAGACTGGCCGGGATTTGCAGTGGCAGATGAGAGCGTCTATGCAGACATCACCAATCCGGAAGCAATCCTTAAAGTAGCACAGGAAAAGGGAATCGATGGCATTGCAACCTGTTGTCTGGATGCAGGCGTGCGTGCACTTGGATACACCTGTGAGAAGATGGGGCTGATCGGTCCGTCAGCCAGAGCTGCTGATATTAGCAATGATAAATTCAAGATGAAAGAAGCTTTTATGGCAGGAGGCGTGCAGTGCGCGAGACATATCTGCATCCACAGTCTGGAAGAACTGGAAGAAGCACTTGAGAAACTGGAATTTCCGGTAGTCCTCAAGGCTGTAGACCTTATGGGAAGCAGAGGAATCTTTCGCTGCAATACCAGGGAGGAGACTTTTTTCTATTATAATAAGACTATGGAAGCAACACGAAAGGACTACTGTCTGGTCGAAGAATTTATCGAGGGTCAGGTGCTCGGATGTGAAGCTATGATCCGTGATGGAAAACTGCTTTACTGTCTGCCGAACAATATCGAAGCTTTTCAGAGCTATGTGCCGACTCCGATCGGTCATTCCGTTCCGTACAGGAAACAGGAAGAACTTGGGGCAGAGGTCCGGCATCAGGTAGAACTTGCCATCAAAGCAGTGGGACTTGATAACTGTCCGGTTAACTGCGACCTGATCGAAAAAGACGGAAAGATCTATGTGATCGAGATCACCGGAAGAGCGGGAGGAACCTGCCTGCCGGAAATGGTAAGCATTTATTATGGAATCAACTATTACGAGGCGATCGTCCGACTGGCTCTCGGAATGGATGTGGAAGAGATGTTCCGTGGCAAAACATCCGGTGTGGCAAATCTTTCCAGAACGCTGCTTTCAGAGAAAGATGGTGTTGTAAAAGCTATCCACAATGAGAATGAACCGGCAGAGGATATTATGGATCTTTCCTTTAATATTGCACCGGGTGAGGAAGTACATCACTACACAAACGGCAGAGACCGGCTGGGTCAGGTGATCCTTCAGGGAGAAAGCCTTGAGTCCTGCGAGAAACGTCTGCAGGAGATTTTGTCGAAAATAAACATTGAATTTACGGTATGATTGTGAGAGAATAACATGAGAAATTACATTAGTTCAAAAAAAAGTATTTTTCTGATGCTTCATATCAGCCTTCTGTTCAGTTCACTGAGTGGAGTCTGCTCCAAAATGGCATCCCGGTATACAGATCATATATTCTCTGTGAGCTTTATTTTCTGGTTCGGGCTTGTTTTTGTGATCATGTTTGGATATGCGATCATCTGGCAGCAGATCCTGAAACGGATGCCGCTGACTGTTGCCTATGCCAACCGTCCGGTCACACTGATATGGGGAATCATATGGGGAGCACTGATCTTTGGCGAAAAAGTCACCTGGAATATGATCGCAGGTGCGGCCGTAATCTTTGCCGGGATTTATCTTGTAACAGGAGAGGATGGAGAGAAAGGCGGTGAGAATTCATGAACCGTCTGGAGATATCTGTCTGCATTCTGCTTTTTTCTGTGTTTATTTCATCTGTTTCCCAGATCTTACTGAAAAAAGCAGCCAACAGAACCTACGAGAGTCCACTGAAAGAATATCTGAATCCGCTGGTGATAGGAGCGTATGGAATGTTTTTCTGCTCTGTGATCCTGACGATGCTGGCACTTAAGTATGTGCCGCTTTCCATGTCACCGATCCTGGAATCTACAGGTTATATTTTTGTGTCGGTGATGGGATACTTTTTTCTGAAAGAGAAATTTACGAAGAGAAAACTGGCAGGATTTGCACTGATCCTGGCAGGAGTTATTATATTTAACATATAGAGAAATGAGGGATATAGGACATGCTGGTATCCATTGTCATACCATGCTATAATTCAGAACATACCATCGGCAAAGTGGTAGAACTGGCTATAGAAGAATTTGAGAAACTGAAAGACTACGAGTGTGAATTTGTGCTGGTCAACGATTATTCCAGGGATGGAACGTGGAATGCGATCCATGCATTGGCAGAGAAGCATCCGAATGTCAAGGGAATCAACCTTGCCAAGAATTTCGGACAGCACAATGCGATCATGGCGGCTATGAATCATACGGAGGGAGATCTGATCATTGGAATGGATGATGACATGCAGAACCATCCGTCGCAGATTCCACTTTTTCTGGACAAGATCCAGGAGGGATATGACATTGTATTCGGCGTGTTCAAAGAACGAAAGTTTTCTGCATTCAAGAATCTGACAGGAGCAGTCAGCAGATTTCTTCTGTGGCATCTGCTGGACCGTCCGAAGGATATCCAGATGAGCAGTTTCTGGTGCTGCCGCCGTTATGTGCGTGATGAGATCGTGAAGTATGATGGATACAATATCTTCCTTCAGGTACTGTTTTTCCGCACAACACATAATATTGCCAATATCGAGATCGAGCACTTTGAACGCGAGGTAGGAACGTCTAACTATAACTTCCGCAAGGGACTGAATCTGTTTCTTTCCTGCCTGAATTTTACAGTGATCCCGCTCCGTGTGTCGACATTTTTCGGAACATTGTTTTCAGCGGCTGGCTTTATCGGGGCAATCGTTGTACTGGTCCGTAAGCTTCTGGATCCAACGATCGCGATTGGCTGGTCTTCTCTGATGTGCGCGATGCTGGTGCTCTTTGGAATTGCATTCCTGATGCTCGGAATCATCGGAGAATATCTCGGTAAGCTGATGCTGAATATCAACAGGACTCCTCAGTACGTGATCCGGGATAAGGCAAATATCACATCCGAAGAAGAAAAGAGGTAATACATGATAGATTTTAACAGACCGGCGATCGTCGGAAATGAATTAAAATATATTCAGGATGCTGTGGCGCAGGGGATGCTCTGTGGAGACGGCAAGTATACAAAGCTCTGCTCAGAGTGGATGAAGAAACGCTTTGATGTAAATCAGGTTTTTCTTACGACTTCCTGTACACATGCACTGGAGATGGCGGCTTTTCTCTGTGACATTCAGCCGGGGGATGAGGTGATCATGCCTTCCTACACGTTTGTTTCAACTGCAGATGCATTCGTGCTTCGCGGAGCAAAGATCGTTTTTGTAGATATCCGTCCGGATACCATGAATATTGATGAGAACCTGATCGAGCAGGCGATCACAGACAAGACCAGGGCGATCGTTCCTGTCCACTATGCAGGTGTGGGCTGTGAGATGAACAAGATCATGGAACTTGCGAAGAAATACAACCTCAAAGTTGTTGAGGATGCCGCACAGGGCGTGGAGGCATATTACCACGGCAAGGCTCTTGGAACGATCGGCGATTTTGGCTGCTACAGTTTCCATGAGACAAAGAACTATACGATGGGAGAGGGCGGCGCGCTCGTTTTCCAGAAAGACGAATACCAGGAAAAAGCAGAGATCCTTCGTGAGAAGGGAACTGACAGAAGCAAATTTTTCCGTGGACAGGTAGACAAATACCGCTGGATCGATTATGGATCTTCCTATCTTCCGAGTGAGATGAATGCGGCATATCTTTATGCACAGCTTGAGGAATGTGAAAAGATCAATCACAAACGCCATGAGATCTATGATTATTATCATGCAAATCTTAAGAATCTTGAGGACGAGGGCAAGATCCAGCGTCCGTTTGTGCCGGAAGGCTGTGTGCATAATGCACATATGTATTATATCAAGACCAGGGATCTGTCCGTAAGGAGCCGTCTGATCGCTTACCTCAAAGAAAATGGTATCTGTACAGCATTCCACTATGTTCCGCTGCACAGTTCACCGGCCGGCGAAAAATTCGGCAGATTCAGCGGCGAGGATGTATATACAACAAGAGAGAGTGAGCGTCTGGTGCGTCTTCCGATGTTCTACGATCTCTCAGAGACAGATATGGAATACATTGTAGAAAAAATACAGCAATTTGAGTTTTAAATGGAGGTAACACCATGAAAAAAAGAATATGCCAGATGGCTGCGTTGGGAAGTGCTCTGCTTCTGGCGTTTTCTGCACCCGTACAGGCAGCTGCTGTTACTACGAACGGTACGCCTGCGGCAGTTGCGACCAATAATATTCAGAACTGGCCGGCTGGTCCGGAAACTACATCGGAAGCAGCGGTTCTGATCGATGCCGATACAGGAGCGGTTCTTTATGACAAGGGAATGAATGAATGCCGTTATCCTGCAAGTACGACGAAACTGATGACGATCCTTCTGGCAACCGAAAACAGTTCGCCGAGGGATATTGTAACATTTACAGAGACAGGAATCCGTGACGTGACTTGGGACAGCAGTAATATCAATGCACAGCTCGGGGAGCAGATGACAATGAAAGACTGCTGGTTTGCTGCCTACATTAAGTCTGCGAATGAAGTCTGTGCACAGATTGCAGAGTATGTCGGCGGTTCAGAGGCGAATTTTGTCGATATGATGAATCAGAGAGCCAAAGAGCTTGGCTGTACGCACACACATTTCGCAAATGCCAGCGGTCTTCCGGATGAAAATCATTATTCCAGTGCCCTGGATCTCGCAAAGATCATGCGTGCAGGACTCCAGAATGCGAGATTCCGCAAGGTGATCGAGAGAGTCGGCTACACGATTCCGGCAACAAACTTAAGTGAATCCAGACCGATGCACACACATATGCCGCTGATGGCAAAGGAATCTGATCTTTATTATGAAGGATGTATCGGAGGAAAGACCGGGTTTGCGAATGAAGCAGAGCATACACTGGTTGTTGCGGCGGAGAGAAACGGCAGGACTTATATTGCAGTGACCATGAGGGCTGCTGATCTGGGAATCAACTGTACAGACAGTACTGCATTATTTGACTATGCATTTAATAATTTTGATACAATTGATGTAAATGGAACAAAGATGACGGTTCCGGCGGGAACTACAGTCAATGATCTGACTACAGAAAGCGTAGACAGAAACGGAAAAACCATGAACCGTTATTATTACAATGGGCAGTATGTAGGGTATGTGGTGGCTGCAGATCCTACACCGACACCTACGGAGGCTCCGCAGAATGAGGAGGAAGCGACAGCAGACATTTCGACGGATCAGACTGCAGAGCAGACGGAAACAGCAGTACAGGACAGCCAGACGGAAACAAAGGGACTTTCCCAGACATCCAAAATCCTTCTTGGAGTTATGGCTGGTATGGGTGTACTCCTGATCATTCTTCTGATCCTGCTTCACAGAAAAAATTATTAGAGTACTTTTATAAGATAAAAGGAGGACAATCAATGAAAGGTATTATTTTAGCAGGCGGCTCCGGAACCAGATTATATCCGCTGACCAAAGCAATTTCCAAACAGATCATGCCGGTATACGACAAACCGATGATCTATTATCCACTGTCAACTCTGATGCTTGCAGGAATCCGTGAGATCCTGATCATCTCCACACCACGTGACCTTCCGGTATTCCGTGAACTGCTCGGAGATGGTAAGCAGCTTGGCATGAGATTTGAATATGCAGTGCAGGAACAGCCAAGAGGACTGGCAGATGCGTTCATCATCGGTGCTGACTTTATCGGCAATGATGCAGTGGCACTTGTCCTCGGAGACAATATCTTCTATGGACAGAGCTTCTCCAGAGTACTTCTGAATGCTTACAAGCGTACAGAGGAAGAAAAGGGAGCAATTATTTTCGGCTACTATGTAAGAGACCCGAGAGAATACGGTGTTGTAGAATTTGATGAAAACGGCAGAGCCCTTTCCATCGAAGAAAAACCGGAGCATCCGAAGTCAAACTATGCAGTTCCGGGACTTTATTTCTATGACAATGATGTTGTGGAGATCGCAAAGAACGTGAAACCGTCCGCAAGAGGCGAGATCGAGATCACCAGCATCAACAACGAATACCTGAGAAGAGGAACTCTTAAAGTAGAAACTCTTGGAAGAGGATTTGCATGGCTGGATACAGGAAACCATGATTCTCTTCTTGATGCGGCAGATTTCGTTGCGGCATTCCAGAAACGTCAGGGACTTTATATTTCCTGTATCGAGGAGATCGCGTACAAACGTGGATTTATCACAAAAGAGCAGCTTGTCGAACTGGCACAGCCGCTTCTCAAGACTGCCTATGGCAAATATCTGATCGAAGTAGCGGAGGGATTATAAAATGGGTAAGATCACAGTAGAAACCTGTCATATCGAAGGACTTAAGGTCATCACACCAACTGTATTCGGGGATGAACGCGGTTATTTCATGGAAACATACAATTACAATGATTACAAGGCAGCAGGAATCGACATGGAATTCGTTCAGGATAACCAGTCAAGCTCCCGCAAGGGCGTTCTCCGCGGACTTCATTTCCAGATCAACTATCCGCAGGACAAGCTTGTACGTGTTGTAAGCGGAGAAGTGTTTGATGTTGCTGTTGATCTGAGAGAAGGTTCTGAGACTTACGGACAGTGGTACGGTGTTGTTCTGTCTGCTGAGAATAAGAAACAGTTCTTCATCCCGAAGAATTTTGCACACGGATTTGTTGTACTTTCTGATACAGCAGAGTTCGCATACAAATGTACAGACTTCTATCATCCGAATGATGAGGGTGGACTTGCATACAATGATCCTGACATCGGCGTACAGTGGCCGATCCCGGAGGATATGGAACTGATTCTTTCTGACAAAGACCAGAAATGGGGAAGCTTCAAGGAATACACTGCAAACAGGGGTAAAAAGGATTGAATAAAAATACCTGGCTGCCTGGAGAAATCTACAGAAACAGAAGATTAGTCTTTTCTCTGGCAAAAAATGATTTCAAAACAAAATATGCCGGTTCCTATTTCGGAACAGTATGGGCGTTTATCCAGCCGATCGTTACGATCTGTGTCTACTGGTTTGTGTTTGGTCTGGCACTTCGGAATGGTTCTGACAAGGGCGTTCCGTTTGTACTCTGGCTGATCGCAGGTCTTATCCCGTGGTTTTTCTTCCAGGAGGGACTGACGGGTGGAACGAATGCACTTCTGGAATATAATTATCTGGTCAAGAAAGTGGTATTCAATATCCGCATCCTGCCGGTAGTAAAGGTATTTTCAGCGGTGTTTGTCCATTGCTTTTTTGTAGTGATCGTTCTGGTGATCTACACCTGCATGGGATACCCGCCGAGCCTGTACGCCCTGCAGCTTGTGTACTACAGTTTCTGTATTTTTATGCTGATCCTTGCTGTGACTTATATGACAAGTGCGGCAGTCGTATTTTTCCGCGACTTAAGCCAGATCATCAACATTGTCCTGCAAGTAGGTGTCTGGGTGACTCCGATCATGTGGGACTTCAATGATCTCGGGCTTGGCGGGATCCTTCAGAAAATACTCAAACTGAATCCGCTGTTTTATATTGTCCAGGGGTATCGTGACTCCCTGATAAACAAAGTGGCAATCTGGGACCACCCTGTACTGACACTTTATTTCTGGGTATTCACGCTGGCAGTATTTATCTTCGGAACCAGACTGTTCAAAAAACTTCAGGTACACTTTGCAGATGTACTGTAACATGGAGAGTAGAATGAGTGAATTTGCAATTCAGGTAAAACATCTGGACAAGATGTACAAATTATATAACAAACCCTCAGACCGTCTCAAAGAGGCACTGGGGTTCAAGGTTCCGGTGCGGGAGCATTATGCGCTCCGCGATGTGAGCTTTGAGGTCCGAAGGGGCGAGACCGTGGGAATCATCGGAACAAATGGTTCCGGTAAATCCACGATCCTTAAGATCATCACAGGCGTACTGAATCCTACCGGCGGCGAAGTGACGGTAGATGGACGTATCTCAGCACTTCTTGAGCTGGGAGCCGGATTCAATATGGAATACACAGGGATCGAAAACGTTTATCTCAACGGAACCATGATGGGATTTTCCAAAGAAGAAATTGATTCCCGTCTGCAGGATATTCTGGATTTTGCTGATATCGGAGATTTTGTCCACCAGCCGGTCAAGGCGTATTCAAGCGGTATGTTTGTCCGCCTTGCTTTTGCAGTGGCGATCAATATCGATCCGGAGATCCTGATCGTAGATGAGGCGCTTTCTGTAGGAGATGTTTTCTTCCAGGCAAAATGCTACCGTAAGTTCGAAGAATTCAAGAAGATGGGAAGGACCATCCTTTTTGTAAGCCATGATCTGAGCAGTATCGCGAGATACTGTGACAGGGTCGTTCTTCTGAACAAGGGTGTGAAGCTGGAAGAGGGATCACCGAAGCAGATGGTAGATATGTACAAGCAGCTTCTGGTCGGGCAGGACCCGACGAAGCAGCAGGTGCAGGAAGAGAAGCCGAAGGAAAGCTGGAGTGAAGAATTCCAGGTCAATCCGAACATGCTGGAATATGGCAGTAAGCTTGCAGAGATCACAGACTTTGCCGTGATCGATGACAAGGGCAGATCCACGAATACCATCGAGAAAGGAAGTTCCTTCCAGATCCGCATGAAAGCTGTGTTCCACGAGGCGATCCAGGAGCCGATCATGGCATATACTTTCAAGGATATCAAGGGTACGGAGATCACCGGAACCAATACCATGTTCGAAAAGATGCATATCGAGCATTCGGATGAAGGTGACACCTGTACGGTGACTTTCACACAGAAGATGTTCCTTCAGGGCGGAGAGTATCTGCTCGCATTTGGCTGCACGGGATACAAGGATGGAGAATTCACGGTATTCCACAGACTTTATGATGCATGCAACATCACGGTTGTTTCCGAACAGAACACCGTAGGTTTTTATGACATGGATTCACAGGTAGAGATACAATACGGAGAAGAAAAATGAGTGAAAAAATAGGACAGGTTGTGCTGGATGACACGTATTATCCGGGAAAAGATTTATATACAGACGGTGCGATCGAAGATGAGATGCTGGAGATCGCCAGGACTTATCCAGAAGAAAAATGGAATCAGGTGATCGCAGAGCGCAAAAGCTGGCCGATCCTGTATCATTTTTCACATATCAGAGAAAATATCTTAAGCTGGCTTCCATTCACAGGAGAAGAAAATGTCCTGGAGATCGGTTCCGGCTGCGGCGCGGTGACTGGCGCACTGTGTAAGAAGGCAAAGAGCGTGACCTGTATCGAACTGTCACGCAAGAGAAGCCTGATCAATGCCAACAGACATAAGGACTTTGATAATCTTAAGATTCTTATGGGCAACTTTCAGGATATTGAGAAAAATCTTACCGAAAAGTATGATTACATCACGCTGATCGGTGTATTTGAATATGGAGAGGCTTATATTCAGAGCAGTACTCCTTATGTAGATTTCCTGAAGATCATTTCCAGACATCTCAAACCGGACGGCAAGATCGTCCTTGCGATCGAAAACCGTTTTGGACTGAAATACTGGGCGGGCTGTACAGAAGATCATTTCGGAACGCTTTTTGAAGGACTGGAAGGATATCCGACGACAAAAGGTGTCAAGACCTTTACGAAGAAGGAATTCAATGCCATCTTACGAGAGGCAGGGGACCTCAAAGCATCCTGGTATTATCCATTTCCAGACTACAAACTTCCAATGACGATCTATTCTGATGAGCGTCTTCCGTTCAAGGGCGAACTGAACAGGCTGGAGACGAATTATGACAGACTGCGCCTGCAGCTTTTCCAGGAGTCACCAGTATATGATTCTCTTCTGGACAATGATCTGTTCCCGGAGTTTTCCAATTCATTCCTTCTTCTGATCGGCAGGGAAAAGCCGGAGATCGCAACGGTATATTCCAAATTTTCCAATGAGAGATCATCGGAATTCGCCCTTCGTACCGATATCTGCAAAGAAGGCAAAAAAGATCGTTTTGTTCGAAAAGTTCCGACAGAAACTACAGCAGAGAAACATGTACGGAATCTGGAATCCCTTTCCAGAGAGATGGCAAGGATCTATGCCAAAGAAGGTCTGGAACTGAACCAGTGCATACTGGAAAAACAGGGTGTCCGTCTGGAATTCCTCAAGGGAAAGACGCTGGAAGAACATCTCGATGCGCTGGTAGAACAGGGCAGAAACGAAGAGGCAGAGAAGCTTCTGTTCCGTTATGTTGAGAAGGTACGCCGGATCCACAGTGGAGAAGCTTTTTATAAAACACCGGAATTTGTCAAAGTATTCGGAAATGTTTCACAGGAAGGAACACTTTCCTGTAGTGGAATCTCCAATATCGATCTGATTCCGGCAAATATTCTGATCGACAATGACAGGATTTCCGTGATCGATTATGAGTGGACGTTCCGTTTCCCGATCCCGGGCAACTTTATCATTTACAGGATGATCCATTATTATCTGGAAAGTGACGGCAAGCGCCGTGCGCTCAAGGATATGGATTTCTATACGAAGGCAGGTCTGACAGAGAAAGAACTGGAGATCTATGCTGCAATGGAGCGTAATTTCCAGAATTATATCAAGGGCAGCCATGTACCGCTTCTTGACATGTATGAGGATGTTTCACCGGGCAAAGTTGATGTACTGTCTTATTATGAGCAGCTCCGGATCGCAGGTGCAGAGCGGAAACTGCAGGTATTTTATGACAGAGGAAATGATTTCAACGAAAGCGATTCAGCCGTCTATCCGATGGCGAAGACCGGACTTTCTCTGAAGATTCCGATTTCGAAGGATGCAAAACGTCTGAGACTTGATCCTGGTGAGGCAGCAGGAGGACTTCTCCTTCACAGACTTGCCTTTGATGATGGCAGCAAGGCTGTTTTTTACAGTAACGGATTTGACATGGGCGATGGAAGATATTATTTCGGAGCCGGTGACCCGCAGTTTATCATTGAGCATGTTCAGGGCAAAACTCTGGATATCGAGATCGAAGTATTGAAAGAGCAGGAAGCAAGGGAAGAATTCTGGCAGAAATTCTCACAGGTATCTTCACAGAAAGAGCAGGAGATCCAGAGACTGAACCAGAAAATACAGCAGATGGAAAACACAAAAGTCTGGAAGCTGTACCGAAGCATTAAAAAAAATTAAAGAGGATGTAGAATGGGTGATTTTTGTTTCAGCATAGATGAAGAACGTTACGATGACAGACATGGTCATGTGCTGAGTCTGGACGGATGGTATTCACATCCTGACAGAAAAACATATGGATTTGAACTTCTGGGAGATGGCTATGATACGGTAGAACTGCCAGAGATCCAGAGACGGGAGCGACCGGATGTCGCACAGGCTCTTGGATGTGAATTCGGGGATTTTCTGCCGGGATTTACCGTTCAGATCCCGGAGGTACTGAAACTGGCAGAGAAATATCAGAGTCTGGAACTTTTTCTCCGCGACGGGGAAGAACGTGTCAGTATCTGGGAGATCAGTGCAGACGAACTGGATGAATTGATCAAAGAAAATCTTGTGGAATATCATCTGGACCGTGTTGAGATCCTGTATGATACGATGCTGGAGATCCAGGGATGGGTCGTTGATCAGAGAGGAAGCGTGGAAGTGACGGTACATCAGGAGGATGCATCACTTCTGGACTGCCGGATCAGCAGAGGACGCAGACCGGATGTGGTCGAGAGAAGGAATCTTGATGAGGAATATAAGACGCAGGAGATCGGATTCCGGATCTCTGCGGCGCTTCCGGAGATCAAAGGCGGAGAGATCATTCTTCATTTCTGTGGTGATTCTGTCACCAAAACATATACGATTGACATCGAGGAACTTCGGAAACAAAATAAACCAAAAGGATTCTTAAGCAGGCTTTTTGGCAAAGAGAGTGTGGCAGAAGGTGGATATGAAGCATGGCTTGCGCGCCATAAGGTGGATAAGAGAACCCTTCGCAGGCAGAAACATTCTGCTTTTGCACAGAAGCCGCTCATCAGCATTGTGATTCCGCTGTACTGCACACCGCTTCCTTATCTTAAGGAACTGCTGGAGTCTGTCCGCAGACAGTCCTATGAGAACTGGCAGCTCTGTCTGGCAGACGGAAGCCCGGATGACAAGGCAAAAGAATTCATTGAGAAGCATTACGGCAGAGAGAAACGTATTGTTTACCGCAAGCTGGAAGAGAATGGCGGGATCTCCGTCAACACAAATGAGGCGGTCGCGCTGGCAGCAGGCGAGTATCTTATGCTCTGCGATCACGATGACACCCTGGAACCGGATGCTCTCTATGAGATCGTCAAAGCGATCAACGATACAGGTGCCGATGTGCTTTATACCGATGAGGATAAGGTCAGCATGGACGGCCGGCATTACTTTGACCCGAATTTCAAACCTGACTTTAACCTGTTCCGTCTGAGGGAAAACAACTATATCTGTCATATTTTTGTTGTGAAAAAAAGCCTGACAGACGAAACGGGACTTCTCCGGTCTGAATTTGACGGCGCGCAGGATTTTGATTTTATCTTACGCTGCTGCGAAAAGGCGCAGAAGATCACGCATATCCCGAAAGTGCTGTATCACTGGAGATGCCACATGGACTCCACAGCGGCAGATCCTTCCAGCAAGGCATACGCATATGAAGCAGGAAGAAAAGCCGTCCGTGAGCATTACCAGAGACTGGGCATCGATGCGAAGGTGGAGATGACAGAACGTCCTGGCTGGTATCGAAGCCATGTGAAGGTTCAGGGAAATCCACTTATTTCTGTCATTATTCCGAACAAAGATCATACAGATGATCTGGAGCTGTGCCTGTTTTCTATGACACGGAAATCAACATATCGCAATTATGAGATCCTGATCGTAGAGAACAACAGCGAGAAGGAAGAAACCTTTGAATATTACAGAAAACTCCCGGACCGTTATCCGAAGGCGAGGGTACTGACCTGGGAAAAAGAATTCAACTATTCCGCGATCAACAATTTCGCTGCGAAGGAAGCGAAGGGAGAGTATCTTCTTTTCCTGAACAACGATGTGGAGATCCTGACACCGGACTGGATGGAAGAAATGCTCCAGAACTGCCAGCAGGAAAACGTGGCGGCTGTGGGAGCGAAGCTTTATTACCCGGATGATACGATCCAGCATGCGGGTGTTGTCCTGGGACTTGGAGGCATCGCAGGCCATATCATGTGCCGTGCATCGAAAGAAGACCCGGGCTATTTTGGACGTATGATCAGCGTGCAGGAGATCAGTGCGGTGACAGCGGCGTGCATGATGGTAAAGAAATCCGATTTTGATGCCGTGGGCGGTCTTGATGAGACTTTCCAGGTGGCATTTAATGATATCGATCTGTGCATGAAATTCCGTGCGGCAGGAAAGAAGATCATTTTTACACCGTATGCAGAACTGTATCACTATGAATCAAAATCAAGAGGACTGGAAGATACACCGGAAAAACAGTTCCGATTTGACAAAGAAGTAAAGAGATTCCAGGAGAAATGGGCGCAGCAGCTTGAGATGGGGGACCCGTATTACAGCCCGAATCTTTCTGTGACAGAAGGGGACTGTTCCCTGAGAGAAGACTGAGAAATGAGGTTGGATATAGATTATGGCAAGAGAAATTTTTGAAGTGACCAAGGACAGGTTCCATCTTCAGAATCCATGTTGTTACATCCTTCAGGGAACCTGGCCAAAAGAAGCAAGAATGCGTGCCTGCCTGGACGGATCAGAAGTAAAGGCAGAGATCAAGAAACTGGAGATGGTCAGTGCACTGGAGCGTTTCAAGGATCCTGATCTGATGCGCGGCGAGAGGATCACGGCTGAGATCCGTCTCCCGGAATCACTGGAAGGCTTTCAGAAACTTTCCGTTTATGCAGATATGCCGGACAAAAACTTCTGCTGGTTTTCTGTTCCGGTCAAAGAACTGGAACGACGCAGAGGCAAACCGCAGTTTTTTATCGAAGAAGAAAAGGTGCAGCAGGGCTTCCTGAGAGTACGTGGATGGGCTGTGGCATCTGAACCGGTCAAAATTCAGATCTTTGATGAAAATAAAGAGAAGATTTCAGCAGAAATCCTCCGTACAGAACGTGTCGACGTGGAACAGCTTTATGAGGAGACAGAGATCCATGATAAGACAGGATTCTTTGTAGAACTGACAAACCTTACAGGCAAATTTGTCTATATTGTTTTTTATGCAGGAAATACGAAGTCTGTCCATATCGCACACCTTCAGCCGACTGTCGTCCTTCGCAAAAAGGTCGAGAAATATGCCAAAAAGGGCTTACGTTACTGGAGAAGCCAGGGAAGCGTGGCGCTGGTGGGCAAAATCGCAGCCAAGGTTAAGACAGCTTCTACAAGAGAAATTCCATATCAGAAGTGGATCCTCAGGCATCTTCCGAGCCAGAAAGAACTGGAGAAACAGAGAAGAGAGAAATTCGACTTCCAGCCAAAGATCTCTATCGTGATCCCGTTATACAAGACCCCTGAGAAATACTTAAGACAGCTGGTTGATACCGTCAAGGCACAGACTTATCCGAACTGGGAACTCTGTCTTTCTGACGGAAGCGGTGCAGATTCACCGATCGCAGGACTCCTTAAGGAGCTTGCAGCATCGGATGAACGTATCAAAGTAGTTCCTCATGACCAGCAGCTTCAGATCTCTGAGAATACCAATGCAGGAATCGAGATCGCAACGGGGGATTACATCGCTTTTGCAGATCATGACGATGAACTGACACCGCATGCACTGTTTGAGTGCGTCAAGGCCTTGAATAAAGACCGCAGGATCCGTGTTCTGTATTCTGATGAAGATAAGATGTCGATGGATGGACATAAGTTCTTCCAGCCGCATTTCAAACCAGATTACAACCCAGATCTTCTCTGTACCGTAAACTATATCTGCCATCTGTTTGTGGTTGACAGAGAGATCATTAATAAAGTCGGTACTCTCCGCAGTGAATTTGACGGCGCGCAGGATTATGATTTTATTTTCCGCTGTATTGAGGCGGTAGATCCTTCAGAAATCTATCATATCCCGAAGATCCTGTACCACTGGAGATGTCATGAGGACTCCACGGCCGAGAATCCGGAGAGCAAGGCGTATGCATTTGAGGCAGGAAAACGTGCGATCGAGGCACATTATGAGAGAACAGGCATCCATGCGGAAGTATACCAGGGAGAGTTCCTGGGACTTTACAGAACAAGATTTATCCGTGACCATGATCCGCTGATCTCCATCATCATTCCGAATAAGGATCATATTGATGATCTGAAACGCTGCATGGATTCAATCGATAAGAAATCAACGTATCAGAACTACGAATACATCATTGTGGAAAACAACAGTACAGATGATAAGACCTTTGCATATTACAAGGAACTGGAAGCATCCAACCCGAAAGCACATGTTGTTTACTGGGACAGAGAGTTCAACTATTCCGCGATCAACAACTACGGCGCATCCTTTGCGAAGGGCGAGTATATCCTGCTTCTGAACAATGACACAGAGATCATCAATGATGACTGTCTGGAAGAACTTCTTGGCTACTGTATGAGAAGTGATGTAGGTGCAGTCGGTGCGAGAATGTATTATGAGGATGATACGATCCAGCATGCCGGTGTAGTTATTGGCTTTGGTGGAATCGCAGGACACTGTTTCGTGCTCCAGCCTCGTGGAACGACAGGCTATTGCCACAGGATCATCTGCGCGCAGGATTACAGTGCGGTGACAGCAGCCTGCATGATGGTGAAGAAAGAAGCATTTGATAAGGTAGGCGGTCTGACAGAAGAACTTGCCGTTGCCTTTAATGATATTGATTTCTGTATGAAGCTCCGTGCAGCCGGATACCTGATCGTGTATAATCCATATGCAGAACTGTATCACTACGAATCCAAATCCAGAGGACTTGAGGACACACCGGAAAAAGTGGCACGTTTCAACAAAGAGATCCAGATCTTTGAGAAACGCTGGCCGGATATCCTGAGAAACGGCGATCCGTATTACAATCCAAATCTGACCTTAAAGAGTCAGGATTTTTCACTGAGACGTATATAGGAGGATTTTCTGATGAAAGTATTAGTAACAGGCGTAAAAGGACAGCTTGGCTATGATGTAATGAACGAGCTGGCAAAAAGAGGCTACGAAGGAGTCGGCGTTGATGTTGCCGAGATGGACATCACAGACAGCGCGGCCGTAGAAAAAGTGATCTCAGAAGTTCATCCGGATAAAGTTGTCCACTGTGCAGCGTGGACTGCTGTGGATGCAGCGGAGGATAACCAGGAGGTCTGCCACAAAGTAAATGTGGATGGAACAGCAAATATTGCAAAGATGTGTGGAAAACTCGACATTCCGATGATATACATCAGCACAGACTATGTGTTTGACGGACAGGGAATCCGCCCGTGGGAGCCGGATGATCCGGTCGTAGAGCCGCTGAATGTCTATGGACAGTCCAAATACGAAGGTGAAGTTGCCGTGGAAAAATATGCTCCGAAGCACTACATCGTGCGTATTGCATGGGTATTCGGACTGAACGGCAAAAACTTCATCAAGACCATGATCAATCTTGGCAAAACACATGATACCCTGACTGTTGTAAATGACCAGATCGGTACACCGACTTACACCTACGACCTTGCAAGACTTCTTGTAGATATGCTGGAAAAAGAAGAGTACGGCAAATACCATGCAACAAATGAAGGCGGCTACATTTCCTGGTATGATTTTGCAAAAGAGATCTTCGCTCAGGCAGGTATGGATGTCAAAGTCCTCCCGGTAAGTTCTGCGGAATATCCGGCAAAGGCAAAACGTCCGTCCAACAGCCGTATGGAGAAGAAGAAACTCGACGAGCATGGATTTACCCGTCTTCCGGACTGGAAAGATGCTGTTGGACGTTATCTGAAGGAAATTATGTAAACTGATGAAAGAAAAGATGAAATCAAGCTCAAAGATCCGGACAGTGCAGAAGCTGTCCGGATTTTGTCAAAGCCCTGATGTGAGGGCGCTTTGTTTTTTATTTCTGCTGCTGAGTGCAAGCTGTAGTTTTATATTCCGGGATTATTTATATGGAAATGACCTGATGATCTTCAACGATATCGGAAGTGATACCTGGCAGCAGTACATCATGAACTATACCAGCATTGTGAACCATCTGCGGGACGGCAGCTTTTCTCTCTGGGATTTTAATAACGGGCTGGGGATCAACCAGTTTAACTTTAACCTGTTTGATCCGTTCCTGATGCTGCTTTATGGAGTCGGTGTTGTTCTGGGACCGGCACATATGCTTCTGTATATCAATGTCATTCAGATCCTCAAGATCATGGTGGCGGCGTTTGCTTTTTACTGGTTTCTGTCACAGTTTTCTTTCAGCGTGCCGTCAAAGATGATCACGTCTTATGCTTATGCGCTGAATGGGTTTCTCCTGGTGTGGGGGCAGCATTACCAGTTTGGAACGGTCGTGATCTATTTTCCGCTGATGCTTCTTTTCTGTGAGAAGTTCATCCAGAAAAAGAAAGGAAAGGCACTGTTTCCGGTCATGGTATTCCTGTGCGGGATCTACAGCGTGTACTTTACATACATGTGCCTGGCGGCGACCGGGCTGTATCTGCTTTTCCGGATCCTGATGCTGGACGGACTTACCTGGAAAGAGAGGATACAGAGATTTCTGCTCGGCTGCGCGGAGATGATCATGGGCGTGGGAATGAGCCTTGTCGTGTTCCTTCCGATGGCAGAAGTTCTCCTGGATGTGTCTTCTAGACTGGAAAGCGACGGAACAGGGCTCCTGGATTTCCTGCGCCAGTGTTTTACGCCATATTCAAGGAAGTTTTATCTGTCCATGCTCAAGAGAATGTTCTCAAGCAACTTACAGAACGGTTACGGACTGGCAAAAGGACCGCAGCAGTATGTGATGAACTATTACGAAGATCCAGTCCTTTTCTGCTCAACGCTGGCTGTTTTTCTGAATGTGCAGTTTCTTGCAGTTCTCCGAAAAGCAGACATGACGAAGCGGGCAAAAAGAGTACTCTATGGAGTGGCTGCCCTGATCCTTGTCGGAACTGCACTCCCGGTCGGAGGAACGGTCTTTAATTACTTCACACTGCCGACACAGCGTTATACATTTGTGCTGATGACGGTCTTTCTGCTTTTGATGGCGTGGATGTGGGATTACATGCGAAAAGGCGGCAAGCTGAACCTTGTGCTGATTCTTGCGGTGACTGCCCTCATGGGCTGGGCATACTGGTGCGGATATGAGCAGGCGGGCTTCCAGGAATACAGGACAAATATCCTGATCCTGACCGTCACAGGAATTCTGACAGCCGTCTGCCTGACGCTGCTCTGTTTCCTGAAGGATACACAGATAAGAAATGTGATCCTAGGAGTTATGGGCGTTGTGCTTGTCGTGAACGTGGTTTCTGAGGGCGGAACAAATTATCAGAACCGCGTCACCATGAAAAAGACAGATGTTCCGTCAGAAGTGATGGTGCAGGAAACACAGCGCTATGAGGAGATGCGGACTTCTGATGACAAGGAGATAAAATACCGCGCAGAGATCGAGAAACCGCAGGATTTTTTCCGGGAGATGTACCGTGTCGATCTTGCGGACTGCCTGAACTATCTCAAAGAAAATGATCCGACGTTCTACCGTGTAGAGAAGGATTATATTTCGGGAACTGTTTCGATGGATTCTTCCGGGCAGGGATACCGCGGGATTTCGACTTATAATTCTGTCATGAACGGAAATGTCAAAGAATTTGTCGAGACCTGTTATCCGGAACTGTTTTTTGCAGATCACAATCATTATACGTTCTGGAACAATGTGGACGATAACTGGCTGGCTGCTTTCCTGGGCGTGAAATACATCCTTTCCGGAAACGGAGAACCGGACGAGACAAAATATAAGCTGCTGGATCAGGTGGGAAGTCTTTATATCCATGTGAATGTACTGGATGCACAGACAGCGCATTTCTATACGCAGGATATTTCAGAGGAGAGCCTTAAGGAACTCTGCACAGAGGAGAACAGGGAAGAACTTCTCGGAGAGGCGATCGCCCTGGAGGATGGAACGGAGATCGGAGATGCATCTGAGATCCAGACACTCAAATCCGAGGAGCAGGAGACAGCAGAGCAAAATTCTTCCGTGACGCTGGATGCGCCGCAGAAAGACTCTGTTGTGACAGGAAGTGTCCATGCAGAAGCAGATGGATATGCCCTGTTTATGATCCCATATGAAAAAGGCTGGAGTCTCACGATCGATGGAGAAAAAGCGGAACTGCTCCGCGGCGATATCGGATTCCTTGCATGTGAAGTGCCAGAGGGAGATCATACGATCCTTCTTACCTTCGAGGCACCGGGATTAAAGGCAGGCACGATAGGAAGTGTGCTGTTCTGGATCTTGTTTGCACAGAGCAGGCTCCTGATCATACGAAAGAATAAAACCAGAAAATCAGCGGGTGCTTGAGGGCACACCGCTGATTTTCTGGTTTATGAGAAGTGAAAAAAATTTAAGATTTTGCTACTTTGATGATTCTCCAGAGAAGTAGAAGGAAGAGTATGAGACCGGCACCGCCGAACAGGATGTATGGAAGATTGTTCCTGTCTGCGGAATATTCTCTGGCAGCTTCTATATTCTGGTTGCTTTCAGTAGAAAAAGAAGAATTGTCTTCATGGGTGGCTGCCATAGTTGCTGTTCCGACAGGAGTACCACCAAAGAAATACTGACGGCTGTACTGTCCGTTTTCCTGTTCTTCGCCATCTTCAGTAGTGAGACTGTCTGCTGTGGCGCCGACAGGTACGTAGACATTGCCGCCGGAAACCATGTTGAAGTCGTTGTCTCCGAGGGAGAGCATCTGGAAATTATCAAATCCGTAGTTAAACAGGCTGACTGCTTCTGTTGTAGTTACACCGGAAGCACCCTGAAGAACAACAGCGATCAAGGTGACATCGTCCTTTTCGGCTGCACAGACGAGTGTGCTGCCGGAGGCTTCTGTATAACCTTCCCTTCCACCAAGACAGTACCGATAATAGGCTGCATTGGATGAAGACATCAATGGAAAATTGTTGGTCAGTACACGTTCACCACCGGATACGTTAGTCGCTGGGATCGTATAAGAAACTGTATTGGAAATGGTCCGGAAGGATTCATTATCAATAGCTGCCTTCATAATAAGTGCCATGTCATGTGCGGTGGTATGCTGATTTTCATCTGGAAGTCCGGTAGACTTGGTAAATACTGTGTTGGTACAGCCAAGCTGTGCAGCCCGGTCATTCATCATCTGAACGAAGTTTTCAACAGAACCGCCAACGTGTTCTGCAACCTGAAGTGCGATATCATTTGCTGAGGAGAGCATGATCGCATAGAGGCATTGTTCCATTGTAAAAACCTCTCCAAGCTGTGCGGAAATATTGGCACCTCCGTCAGTAACACCGGAAACACCGGTTTCTGTCATGGTAACTTCATCAGTAAGCTGCGAATTTTCAAGAGCGACCAGGACAGTCATAACTTTGACTGTAGCACCGGGATACAGTTCCCGATCCATGTTTTTGGAATAAAGCATCGTCTGTGTGCTGTCCTCCATGATTACGGCCGCTGTGGAAGTAATCTCTGGTCCCTGAGGCCATCCCGGAATGCTGTTTGTTGTTATAGCAGAAGTAGCAGCCTGGGCAGTATCTGCGGCTGTTTCCTCGGCGGCCAGGACCGGTGTCTGGAACAATACAGAACAAGAAAGTCCCAGAGCCAGAAGACCGCTGTATAATCTTTTTAATCTCATAATCTATCTCCTGTGACTGATAAAATAGTGTGTCGTTTTTAACAAAAAAATACATATCAATTCATATCATATCCCATTTTTCGACGCAATTCAAGCAGAATGATATAGCCCCTTGCAAAAACAGGCCTGGAATGATAAAATAAAGCCGATTATGAGTAAAATTATTGTAAAATATGTGTTGCTGTGAGCAGTAACAAATAAGTAAAGTCTGAGGACACAATATATGAATAAAAAACAACAGGCAGGAGGCGGGATCCAGTGGGGACGCATGCTCAAGAAACTGAATCCCTACACGATCCAGAAGGGCTTCCGCTATCTGAAGCACTATGGACCGAAGGAATTCTGGATCCGTCTCCATGAACGTTTTGAGCCGGAAGAAGTTCCCTATGGTCCGTGGTATGAAGCGTATATTCCGGATAAGGCGGAACTTGAGAAGCAGAAGAAACATAAGTTTGCATACACACCGCGGATCAGTGTTGCTGTGCCGGCATTCCGTACACCGGAGGTTTTTCTGCGCCAGATGATCCAGTCACTTCTTGACCAGACCTATCCGAACTGGGAACTCTGTATTGCAAATGGAAGTCCGGATGATACGGAGATGACAGCCATCCTTAAGGAATATGCGTCAGCAGACCGGAGGATCTGCGTCAGAGATCTGGGCGAGAATCTGGGAATCGCAGGAAATACCAATGCGGCACTTACGATGGCATCAGGAGAGTTTGTGGGTCTTCTGGATCACGATGACCTTCTGGCACCGAATGCCCTTTATGAGATCGTTAAGAAACTCAATGAGGACAGAGAACTGGATGCCGTTTACACAGACGAGGACAAGGTCACAACAGACTTAAGTGAACATTTCCAGCCTCATCTGAAACCGGATTTCAACCTGGATCTCCTGAGGTCCAACAACTATATCTGCCACTTTTTTGTAGTCCGCAAGACTATCGTGGATAAGGTCGGCGGTTTCCGTCAGGAATTTGACGGGGCACAGGATCATGACTTTATTTTCCGCTGTGTGGAGGAAGCTTCCAGCAGAGTCGGACATGTACCGGAGATCGTTTATCATTGGCGTACACACAAGGCATCGACTGCAGATAATCCTGCCAGCAAGATGTATGCGTTTGATGCAGGCAAAAGAGCAATCGAAGCACACCTCAAGCGCGTGGGCGTAGAGGGTGAAGTAAGCCATACACCGGATCTTGGATTTTTTCGCGTGAAATATCCGGTCCACGGAGAGCCTATGGTTTCTATCATCATCCCAAATAAGGATGAGAAGGAATCCTTACAGGCATGCATAGAATCCATCAGGGAAAAAACAGAATATCAGAATTACGAGATCCTGATCATTGAGAATAACAGTACTTCCGAGGAGATCTTTCATTATTACAAAGAACTCTCCAGAGATCCAAAGATCCGTCTGCTCAGATGGAAGAAGGAATTCAACTATTCTGCCATCAACAACTATGGTGTCCGCCATGCAAAGGGCGATTACTTACTGTTCCTTAACAATGATGTGACGGTGATCACACCGGGCTGGATCAAAGAAATGCTCGGTGTCTGCCAGCGAAGAGAGGTCGGGGCGGTCGGCGTGAAGCTGATCTATCCGGACAATACGATCCAGCATGCAGGCTGTGTGATCGGTATCGGCGGCATTGCAGGCCATATGTTTGTTGACATGCCGGCGAACAGAACCGGGTATCTCCACAAGGCTTCGATCCTTCAGGATATGAGTGCTGTGACTGCGGCGTGCATGATGATGAAGCGCAGTGTATTTGAGGAAGCAGGCGGATTTACAGAGAAACTGTCTGTTGCATTTAACGATGTGGATCTGTGTCTGAAAGTTCGTAAGAATGGAAGTCTGATCGTGTATGATCCATATGTTCAGTTATATCATATGGAATCCAAGACGAGAGGTGCAGAGGACAGCGAGGCGAAGGTCAGACGTTTTCAGGAAGAAATTGAATACATGCGCTGTCAGTGGATCGACATCCTCAGGAAAGGTGATCCTTACTATAACAAGAATCTGTCTCTGACCAAATGGAATTACTCCCTTCGTCCGATCCGGGGAATGGAGAATAAGGAGAAATAATATGGAAGTATCGGTTGTCATACCGAATTATAATGGAATTGCGTTTCTGGACAGCGTACTTGCAAGTCTGGAAGGGCAGACACTCAAAAATTTCGAAGTGATCTTTGTGGATAATGGTTCTTCTGACGGAAGCTGTTCTTTCGTTGCGGGCAATTATCCGTGGGTGCATATCATTGAACTGCCTGAAAATTATGGTTTCTGCAAGGCAGTTAATGAAGGGATCAAAGCTTCCAGAGCACCGTATGTCCTTCTTCTGAACAATGATACAGAAGTGAAAGAGGATTTTCTGGAAGAGATGGTCGCCGCGATCCGCAGGCACAAGAGAGCTTTTTCCTGTGCGGCGAGAATGGTGCAGTATCATGACAGAGACCGCCTGGATGATGCAGGCAATTTCTACAATGCACTTGGCTGGTCTTTTGCGAGAGGCAAGGGCAGGGATATCCATACGTATGAGAAGGAAGAACAGATATTTTCCTCCTGCGGCGGTGCTGCGATCTACAGAAGAAAACTTTTTGAAAAGATCGGATATTTTGACGAAGAACATTTTGCATATCTGGAAGATACGGATATCGGATACCGTGCAAGGATCTACGGCTACGAGAACTGGTATGCGCCAAAGGCGGTCGTTTACCATGTGGGAAGCGGCACGAGCGGATCCAGGTATAATTATTTCAAGACCAGATATTCTTCAAGAAACAACGTTTATCTGATCTACAAAAATATGCCGCTGCTTCAGATTATTCTGAATCTTCCGTTCCTGGCAGCAGGATTTTTGATCAAGTTTTTGTTTTTTGCTGTCAAGGGCATGGGCAAAGAATATCTGGCAGGTATCAAGAATGGATTTTCCATCAGCCACAAGGGTCGAAAAGTCCCGTTTTCGATGAAACATCTGCCAAATTATGCCAGGATTCAGCTGGAATTATGGAAGAATATTTTTGTCAGATTTACTGCGTAAAGGCGGATTTACAGATCGCAGAGCTAAATTTTATAAAATAAAATTTGGTATTTTATTGATTTTGACAGTCAACTATTATAAGATAAACACACATAATGAAACAGTGAGGTGACAGAAATTGATTCAGGATAATCAGAAGAATTTCAGTCGTCTCCAGATGTTAATTGATGCCGTTGTAATTGCGGTTGCTTATGTCCTTGCGTGGATGATCCGTTTTATCGGACCGTTTTCGTATTCGGCAGTCCGGGCACTGGCGTTTGAGCAGTATATGTTTGCCCTGATCTTTATTATTCCGGGCTATCTGCTGCTATACCAGGCGTTTACCTTGTATGAACCTTTGCATCTGCAGGGGCGGCGGCTTGTGCTTGCCAATATTGTCAAGGCAAATGTTCTGGGACTTCTTCTTGTAGTATTCAGTCTTTATATGATCGGAGAGCCTGATTTTTCCAGACTTACGGTCTATATTTTCTGTGTAGTTAACATCTTTATGGAATGGGGAGTCAGACTTCTGATCTATTCTATCCTTAAGGATATGCGAAAGAGGGGACTGAACCAGAAGCAGATACTGCTGGTAGGTTACAGCCGTGCAGCGGAAGAGTACATTGACAGAATTAAGGAGAATCCTCAGTGGGGATATATCGTCCGTGGAATTCTGGATGACAATGTACCGGCGGGAACCCTCTATAATGGAGTAAAGGTGATCGGACGTATTGCGAATCTGACCGTGATCCTTCCTGCAAACAGACTGGATGAGATTGCAATTACATTGGGATTAAGTGAATATTATCGTCTGGAGGAGATCGTTGCAATGTGCGAGAAATCCGGAGTACACACGAAGTTTATTCCGGACTACAATAAGATCATTCCTACAAAGCCATATACGGAGGATATACTGGGACTTCCGGTGATCAATATCCGTTATGTGCCGCTGAGTAATACATTTAATGCCATGGTCAAGAGAACTATGGATGTTGTAGGTTCTATTATGGCGATTATTGTTTCTTCGCCGGTCATGCTTCTGATGTGTATCCTTATCAAGCTGACCTCACCAGGACCGCTGATCTATAAGCAGGAGAGAGTGGGACTTCACAACAAGACTTTCCGTATGTACAAATTCCGTTCCATGGAGATTCAGCCGGAGGCCGAGGAGCGTAAAGCGTGGACGGTCAAAAACGACCCGAGAGTTACCGGAATCGGCAAGTTCATGCGAAGGACAAGTATCGATGAACTTCCACAGCTTTTTAATATTCTGAAAGGCGATATGAGCCTGGTAGGACCAAGACCGGAAAGACCTTTCTTTGTAGAGAAATTCCGTGAGGAAATACCGAGATACATGGTCAAGCATCAGGTGCGTCCCGGACTTACAGGATGGGCACAGGTCAATGGTTACCGCGGAGATACATCCATCAGGAAGCGTATAGACTGTGACCTGTACTACATTGAGAACTGGAGCATCGGATTTGACATAAAGATTTTGTTCCTGACAATTTTCAAAGGCTTTATTAACAAAAATGCATATTAAGTAAGAAGGAGAAAAGATGGCAAGAAAACCAAAATCAAAAAAGAAAAAGATACTTTTTGCGGTTGAGATCATTGTACTTCTGGTATTTATCGGCGGACTTTATGTTTACGGTCAGCTGAATACCAAACTGGACAAGATCCAGCAGCCGGTATTGGACGAAAGCAAGATCCAGGTAAACCAGGAAGTACAGGATTCCATTGATTCTGAGACCTCCACACTGACCGGATATACCACATACGCTCTGTTTGGTATTGACCACCGTGACAAGAACACTGCTCTTGGTGGAGAAAACAGTGATACAATTATTATTGCAAGTGTCAACAACGACACCAAGGACGTTAAACTTGCATCTGTTTACCGTGATACACTTCTGAACATGGGATTCAGTGACAAGGAAACCTATTCCAAGGCAAATGCCGCATATGCTTATGGAGAAGCAGAGCAGGCAATCACCATGCTGAATACAAACCTTGACCTGAATATTTCTGATTACGCGACCGTAAACTTCAATGCGCTGACAACCATTATTGATGACCTTGGCGGTCTGGATATGGATATGTCCTATGCAGAGATCGTTCATATGAACAACTACTGTGTGGAAACCGCAGAAGAAACAGAAAAAGATTACACACCGATCGAACTTCCGGAAGAACCGGAGGACATCGAAAAAATCCAGTATACTTACCATCTGAACGGTGTACAGGCAACTTCTTACTGCCGTATCCGTTATACAGCAAGCCTGGATATGGGACGTACAGAACGTCAGCGAAAAGTTATCCAGATGATCGTTGACAAAGCAAAATCAGCAGGACTGAGCACGATCTTCAAGATCATGGATGATGTATTCCCGATGGTAACCACTTCCATGGACAAGACAGAGATCCTTCAGATGCTTCCGACACTCATCGGATACAGCGTCAACGATACAACCGGTTTTCCAAGTTCTTTCAAGTTCTCCAATGTTAAGGGAAGCGTTATCGTGCCGACCTCACTGGAGTCAAACGTTATTGAACTTCACAAATTCTTGTATGACGATCCGAACTATACACCTTCTGCAACAGTACTTGCAAACAGCCAGAGAATCCTTGAAATCGTCGGCGGTGAGGCAAGTCTGGATGATACACAGAAAGTAACCGAGGAAAACAGTGCAAATGATACCGTTATTTATGAGAATAACGGAACAACATGGGAAAATACTGCCGGAAGTGACGACAGTGGAAGCAATGATAATGATTACACCGGAGGAGATACAACCGGAGGAGATACAACCGGAGGAGATACAACCGGAGGAGATACTTCCGGAGGAGATACCTCTGGCGGTGATGATTACACCGGAGGAGATACAACCGGAGGAGATACTTCCGGAGGAGATACCTCTGGCGGTGATGATTACACCGGAGGAGATACAACCGGAGGAGATACAACCGGAGGAGATACTTCCGGCGGTGATGATGGCGGCGACTACGGCGGCGATGACGGCGGTGATTACTCCGAACCTGATTATGGCGGAGACGGCGGCGGTGAAGACATTGCAACAGAATCCGTAGAAGCAGCTTAAGCTACGAAACAATGATATAAGATGATCAGAAGGGAATTTCTCAGGCAGGAATTCCCTTCTGTTATAAATGGAGATTTATACAATGGAAAAAACAACAGATGTGATCATTCCCACATATCGCCCGGGAAAAGAATTTGGCAGGCTGATCGAGCGTCTTCAGAAACAGAGCTGCCCGATCCACAGAATCATCATAATGAATACAGAGGAGAAATTCTGGAATAAAGAATGGGATGAGAAATATCCATTTCTGGAAGTTCATCATATCCCGAAAGCAGAATTTGATCACGGCGGCACCAGGAAAAAAGCAGCCGCGCTGTCTGAGGCAGATATCATGGTATTTATGACACAGGATGCACTTCCGGCAGACAGAGAGCTGATTCAGAATCTGACAGGAGCACTTTGTTCTGATGAGCAGATTGGGGCTGCCTATGCCAGACAGTTTCCGAATGCCGAGTGTAGTTTTGTGGAGCGTTACACGAGATCTTTCAACTATCCGGAAATTTCCTGCGTTAAGACGAAGGCTGATCTTCCCAGGTATGGTATCAAGACATATTTCTGCTCCAATGTATGTGCTGCTTATAAGAAAGATATTTTTGAGAAGCTTGGAGGCTTTGTAGAGCGTACGATCTTTAATGAGGATATGATCTATGCCGGAAATCTGATCCAGGCAGGATACGGGATCGCCTATGCCGCAGATGCAAAGGTGATCCATTCTCACAATTATTCCTGCATGCAGCAGTTTCACAGAAACTTTGACCTGGGTGTTTCACAGGCAGAGCATCCGGAAATTTTTGCATCGGTGAAATCAGAAGGTGAGGGCATCCGCCTGGTGAAGCAGACATTCCGCTATCTCCTTTCCAGAGGAAAGATCTGGCTGATCCCGGGTTTTGTCATGCAGTCAGGATGCAAATATGCGGGATATCTGGCAGGTAAAAAATATCAAAAACTTCCTCGCAGAGTCGTTATGTGGTGTACAATGAGTCCCTATTACTGGAAGGCATTCTGACCAGACTGAGAGAAGGGAAACAAACAGCAACACACGCTTTTTTAAAGGAGTTATCACACTTTGAACACAATTGACTGATACACTGTTTTCATACAAGAAAAGGATAAGAGAAAGGAGCAGAAAGATGGACGATGAAAGAAGATGGAATTCGGCTCCGCAGTATGAGAAGACAGTAGAAGATTCGAATGTGCCGCCTTCCTACGCACACTATCATATGCATCAGGGAACAACGACGCAGAATTCAGGAACATCAGATAAAAGAGTGACTCCAGGAAAACAGAAACCACAGAACAGACTGGGCACCACGATTGGACTTGCAGTTGTATTTGGTCTGGTAGCAGGCATTGTTTTTCAGGGTGTGAATCTGGCAGCAGGTTTTATAACAGATACGACACAGACAGATACCGTGCAGGAACAGATAGATACAGCACAGCTTGTGACAGAAGCATCTGCTGATTCAGGAACAGGGCAGGAAGACACAGCTGCCACGGGAACAGCAGGAAGTGTAGCAAGTGTGGCCAGGGCAGCGATGCCGACGGTCGTGGCGATCACATCAGTAAGCATTCAGGAAATTCCGTATTATTTCGGATTTGGATTTTCTTCCAGAAGCACACAGCAGTATTCCAGTGAGGGCAGTGGATCAGGCATTATCGTTGGGGAAAATGACGACGAACTCCTGATCGCGACCAATAATCATGTAGTATCCGGAGCGACGACCTTAAGTGTCTGCTTTATGGGCGATGATGTGGTCAGCGCAGAGCAGGAAGCAGCAGAGACTGCTTCTGACAGCACCGGAGATGTCAATGTAGAGGATGCTGTCAGTGCCAAGATCAAGGGAACAGATGAGACAAACGATCTGGCGGTGATCGCAGTTGCGAAGTCGGATATTCCGGCAGATACACTTTCCAGTATTAAGATCGCACAGCTTGACACTTCAGATGATCTGGATGTTGGAGAGCAGGTAGTTGCAATTGGTAATGCGCTTGGTTACGGACAGTCTGTAACTTCCGGCTGGATCAGCGCATTGAACAGAACCATTTCTACAGATGATACGACCGGATCCGGACTTATTCAGACAGATGCGGCAATCAACCCGGGTAACAGTGGTGGTGCGCTTCTCAACATGAAGGGTGAGGTTATCGGAATCAATTCAGCCAAGTTTGCAAGTAATGCAGTAGAAGGAATGGGATATGCTATTCCGATTTCCAAAGCACAGCCGATCCTGGAGGAACTGATGAGCCGTCAGACAAGAGACAAGGTAGACAGCTCGGAAGCGTCTTATCTGGGAATTACACCAGTAGATCTTTCTTCTGAGACAATGGAGATGTTTGACATGCCTGTAGGTGTTTTTGTAAGCGAAGTAAGCGAAGGTGAAGCTGCTGCGAACGCAGGGATCCAGAAGGGTGACATCATCACGGGATTTGACGGACAGGCAGTTACTGGCAGGGATGATCTTGAGAGCAAGATGGTCTATTATGCAGCCGGTGAGACGGTTGATGTGACGATTTCAAGGGCAGAGGATGGACAGTACGAGGAACAGACTGTGCAGGTAACTCTGGGGAAACGCCCGAAGTCAGGATATGGAGACTGAAGCGTGGTTATAGGATAAGTATTTTATAAAAACTTTAGTTTACAGTTTGGATGGTTATGATATAATGAACGCATAGGCTCTGGACCAGGATCAGGTTCGGGGGCCTGTGCGTTCTGTATTTTACAGAACCAAAACCGAAAGGAGCAAATTATGTCAGATAAATACAACGATGATATCATAGAGGAAGAGATTCAAAATGAGGATGACGACAACAAGTATGAATCGGAGAAATTCTGTACCCTCTGCCGCAGATCAGAGAAGCAGGCGGGTAAGATGATCGATCTTCCAAATAACATACATATCTGTTCGGACTGCATGCAGAAGAGTTTTGACAGCATGAACCAGCAGATGAGCAGCAGCAATTTTAATTATAATGATCTTTTTAACATGCCGAATATCAGCATGATTGATTTAAGCAGTTTACAGAACCCGACACAGCATCAGAAGGTCAAACCTAAGAAAAAAGAAAAGAAAGCTGAGCCGGTTCTGGATCTTAAGAAGATCCCTGCACCGCACAAGATCAAAGCAACACTGGATGAGTACGTGATCGGACAGGAGCATGCCAAGAAGGTTATGTCTGTGGCGGTCTACAATCACTACAAGAGAGTTGCAACAGATACGATGGACGATATCGCTATCGAGAAATCCAACATGCTTATGATCGGACCGACAGGATGTGGCAAGACCTATCTTGTCAAGACACTGGCGAAGCTTCTGGATGTGCCGCTCGCGATCGCGGATGCGACTTCTCTGACTGAGGCAGGCTATATTGGGGATGACATTGAGAGCGTTGTTTCCAAGCTTCTGGCAGCAGCAGACAACGATGTGGAGAAGGCGGAACACGGTATTATCTTTATCGATGAGATCGATAAGATCGCCAAGAAGAAAAACACCAATCAGAGAGATGTAAGTGGAGAAGCTGTACAGCAGGGAATGCTGAAACTTCTGGAGGGAGCTGATGTAGAGGTTCCGATCGGAGCAAACAGCAAGAATGCAATGGTTCCGCTGACTACAGTAAATACCAGAAATATCCTGTTTATCTGTGGCGGTGCATTCCCGGATATTGAAGACATCATTAAGGAGAGACTGAACAAGCAGGCATCCATTGGATTTTATGCGGACCTGAAGGACAAATACGACAATGATCCACATCTTCTGGAGAAAGTGACCGTAGAGGATCTTCGAAACTTCGGAATGATTCCGGAATTCCTTGGCCGTCTGCCGATCATCTTTACGCTGAACGGACTGGATGAGGATATGATGGTCAAGATCCTTTCTGAGCCACGTAACGCAATTCTCAAGCAGTATCAGAAGCTTCTGGCACTGGATGAGGTGAAACTGGAATTTGACGACGGTGCACTTCATGCGATCGCAGCCAAAGCCATGGAGAAGGATACAGGAGCCAGAGCACTTCGTGCAATTCTGGAGGAATATATGCTGGATATCATGTATGAGATCCCGAAGGATGACAGCATTGGTGAAGTTATCATTACGAAGGAATATATTGAAGGAACCGGAGGACCACAGATCCTGCTCCGCGGGCAGGAAGTTCCACTTCTTACAGAGAATAACTAGGATTTCATAAGAAAGAGAGGAATTTTATTATGGCAAAGGATTTTTTTGGCACCTTAGGAGAAACACTCACAAAGACAGCACGAGAACTGAGCGGCCGTGCAGAGGAAGTCTATGAGACACAGCGCCTCAGAAACAAGATCTCCGGTGAAGAAAGACAGATCAACAAGGCGATGGCAGATCTCGGCAAGATCATCTACAAACGCTACAGAGATGGCGTTCCGGTAGACGAAGAGGAGAAGGCAATCTGTGAACAGATCGATGACAGAATGGCCCAGGTAGACAAATACAAAGAAGAGATGGACGGTGTCAAAGGAAACAGATTCTGTCCATCCTGCGGTAATCCGATTGGCAGAAATGATGCGTTCTGTTCCAGATGCGGGGCAGCCTGCCCGATTCCGGAACCGGAGGAAGAAGCCGGTGATACTGTGGACGGAACAGCCGAGGAGATTTATGAGACCGAGGAAACTTCCGAAGAAGTTGATGTGACAGACGGCACAGAGGAGACAGGGAGTAAAGTCAGCCTCTCCAAAGAAGAGACTGTACAGGAAGAAGTATCAGAGTCAGAGGCGAACGAAGTTCCAGAGAAAGAAGACAGTGTACAGGAAGAAAAAACTGAATAACGAAATCAGATAACAGGAGTGGCGGTTATGAAAGAGAAAGAAAAACGGACGGCAGGATCAGGCGGCAGGCTGGCAAGGGGTCTGCTGCTTACAGTATTGTTTATGATTTTGTCTGCGGGTCTTGTGGCAGTCCCGACATCAGAAACACAGGCCGCATCAACGACAAAAAAGACGGTAAAGATCAAACTGGTGGGTTCCAGTGGGAGATATATCCTTGATACAGGCTATAACTGGTGGCTCAGGGACAAGAATGGCAGAGGTGTCGGCGGTTTCAACTACGTCAAAGTACCAGCAGGGAACCGATTAAAGAGTGGCTACTATATGTTTGACAACAGAGGACGTCTCTGTACAGGCAAACATTTCCACAAGGTAAACACGACACTTGGCAGAAAGCAGTTTAAGGGAACCTATTATTTTGGCGGACAGAACGGAAGTCTCTACCGGAAGAAAGGCTGGATCACTGTCGGAGGGAAGAAGTATCTACTCACACCTTATGGCAAGCGTTATGAGAACTGCTGGAGATACGGCTGTTATCTTCAGTCAGACGGAACTATTGCCAGAAGTAAGAAAGTACCGGACGGAAGTTACGTGGACTTTGAGGGGCATAAATGCTCCAGAGAGGATATGAAACTGAACAGTCTCAAGAAGAAACTGAGTCAGATGCTGAACAGCTACGGCGGTTCCTGGTCCGTTTATGTCAAAGACCTTAAGAATGGCGGCGTGATCAATCTGAATGACCAGCAAATGTATCCGGCGAGTACGATCAAGGCATTTGTCATGGCATCGACGTTCGACCAGATCAAGCGGGGAAATTTAAGCTATAATGCAACTGTAAAAAGCCTTCTGACAGATATGATCACAGTAAGTGATAATGAGGCATGCAATCAGCTGATCCGATACAACAGCAAATCCAGAAGTTTCCTCGATGGTGCAAGGACGATTAACCGCTATCTGAGTGCCAAAGGCTACACTGAGACAGGCTGTCATCACAGCCTTCATCCGGCAGCTTCTTCTTATGTCGGTGATGGCAGCAGCAATGTATCTTCTGCAAAGGACTGCGGAGTTCTTCTGGAGCGTATTTATAATGGAACCTGTGTGTCATCCAGCTATTCCAGAGCAATGCTGAACCTTCTTCTGAGACAGACAAGAAGATGGAAGATCCCGTCAGGGCTTCCATCGGGAGTCAAAGTTGCAAACAAGACAGGAGAAACTTCAAGTGTTGACCATGACATGGCAATTGTTTTTGGAAAAAAGACAGATTATGTGATCTGTGTATTTTCAAGAACCGGAAGTGAAGGCTATGCGATCCCGCGCATCAAAAGTATTTCGGGAACAGTATACAATTATCTGAACAAATAAAGTTGACAGGAAATGACAGAATGAATTTAAAACAGAAATGCAAAGAAATATCCATGGCACTGGCTGCAAATCTTCTGGTGCTGTTTGCGATGGTGCTGGTAATGCGCCCATCGTTTGAGACAAATGATGATATTGTTTTTGCAGAACTTGGAAGCGGATTGAGAGGAGTGAAGGATGCACACCTGGTATTTCAGAATTACGGGCTGGGTGTGATCTACCGGTTTCTGTACGCAGTGACAGGCAGACTGCCGTGGTACACGATTTTTCAGTATGTGATTCTTCTGGTGGCATTTACTGCAGTGACTTATGTATTAATAAACAGGCTGGAAGGAATTTCCGGCCTGTGTCTTTCTCTGATCCTTGTATGTGGATTTGGTTATGAAGGATACATTCATCTGCAGTTTACCAAGACAGCAGGAATTGCAGCGGCGGCATCCGTTTTTTTACTGCTTTATGTGCTGGAGAAGGAGAGATGGTCCTGGGCTGAGGCTGTCTTTGGTATCTGCCTCGGAATTATGGCTTATATGTACCGGGAGGACCAGTTCTGGGCAAGCTGCGGTCTGATGGCAGGAGCAGGACTTCTTTTCTTATTTGATCTCAGGAAATATAAGGGCAGGAAACTTCGCAGACTGGGACTGTGTGTTTTGACATTTGGAGTCCTTCTGGCGTGTGTGTTTGGCGTGGACAGATGGGATGCTTCAAATTACCAGAGTGCGGAGTGGAAAGAATACCAGGAGTTCAACCAGTTTCGTTCCAGGCTTCTGGACTATGGATTTCCGGATTATGATAGCAATCAGGAAATTTATGAAGAACTCGGGATCAGCAGGGATGCCTATGAACTGTACCGAAGCTGGAATTTCAATGACACAGAGAAATTTAATACAGATGTCATGAAGAAACTGGTGGATCTGAAACAGAAGCGTCCGCTGACAGGAAAGACTGTGACGGCATTTCTGAAGCGGTATCCTTCTGATCTTCTCAAAATGCCGATGTTTTATGTTTTTGCTGTTTTTGTGCTGGTCTGGCTGATCTGGGGACGGAAAGATATCTTTTCCGTACTTTCTGTGCTGGCAGAGTGGATGATGCTCATGGCGGTATATTTTTACCTGTATTATCAGGGGCGGTATATGGTGAACCGTGTCGATGTCGGTCTGTGGTTCAGCGCATGTCTCGTGATGCTGTGGATCATTTCAGCAGGAAAACTCAGGCATATGGATGCGAAGATATCTGTGGTATTGTGCATAGTATGTGTGGCAGCAGGGCAGTTTTTGATGTACAGAGACTGGAGGATCATGACTTCGACTATCCCGGAGGCAAGAGTGAGCCAGAGGGCAGTTCTGGAAACGCTCGGAACAGATAAGGAGCATACGTATCTGGCAAAGAGTGGAATGCTTTCTGAGATCGTATGTTATGGTCCGTTTGACCGGATGCCGGAGAATCTTATGGACAATGTGTACTGGTTTGGCGGATGGGAATGCCGGACACCTGGATATACGCAGAAGATGGAGGCGCATGGGATCACAAATCCTTACAGAGATGTGATCAACAATGACAGCATTTATCTGGTGGATGATAATATTGACCTGACACTGAAGTATATCCGTCAGTATTATGACAGCAGTGCACAGGCAGTGTTTATAAAGACAATCGGAAATGTGGATGTTTATCAGATCAGAAGTAAATAATAAGAGAGTCACCGATACTTCTCTGACTGCAATGTAATAAAAATCCCGCAGAATCTTTGAGATGAGATGCTGCGGGATATTATTTACCATATTAAGACAAAAAAAGAATGCAGGAGATGGGACTTGAACCCACACGATCTTGCGACCACAGGCACCTGAAGCCTGCGCGTCTGCCAATTCCGCCACTCCTGCATTTCAATATGAATCAGACATTGTCTGATTAAATGCAGAAGATGGGACTTGAACCCACACGATCTTGCGACCACAGGCACCTGAAGCCTGCGCGTCTGCCAATTCCGCCACTTCTGCATTTGATATAATCAGTCGAACTCGCCGACTGCCTGATTATAATAACCTATGAGGGATGAAATGTCAAGAGTAAAATCAAAAATAGTTTTAATTTTTTGGTTTGTCTTTTCAACTGCAACAATTTACCAAAGAAAAGTTTTTGAGTACAACTGAATTATTTTTAGTGTCGGAATCTGTTGAAAAAACAAAACTCTTATGATACAATCTTGAAGATTTAGATAAAAAGCAGAAAGGGAGATTATATGAAAGCATTTCTGATATTAGAAGACGGCCATGTGTTTAAAGGAACCAGTATCGGTTCAACAAGAGAAGTCATCAGTGAGATTGTTTTTAATACTTCCATGACAGGATATCTCGAAGTAATGACTGACCCATCGTATGCAGGACAGGCGGTCTGCATGACTTATCCTCTGATTGGCAATTATGGTATCTGTTATGAGGACCAGGAGTCCAGGAAGCCCTGGATCGATGGTTTTATTGTTCGTGAATTATCCCGTATCCCAAGCAACTTCAGAAGCGTGGATACGATCCAGCATTTTCTTGAAAAACATGATATACCGGGTATCGCAGGTATTGACACCCGTGCTCTTACCAAAATTCTTCGTGAAAAAGGTACCATGAATGGTATGATCACAGTCAACGAAAACTACAACTTAGATGAAATAATCCCCCGCTTAAAAGCATATACAACTGGAAAAGTAGTCGAGAAAGTTACCTGCCGTGAGAAGGACGTTCTCAAGGGCAATGGACCCAAAGTAGCTCTCATGGACTTCGGCGCGAAGCGCAATATCGCCCGTTCCCTGAATGAGAGAGGCTGCCAGGTAACCATCTATCCGGCACTTACACCGGCAGAAGAGATCCTTGCGGACAACCCGGACGGAATCATGCTCAGCAATGGTCCTGGAGACCCGAAGGAGTGTACTACTATAATAGAAGAAATCCGTAAGCTGTATGAATCTGATGTGCCGATCTTTGCGATCTGCCTCGGACATCAGTTGATGGCACTTGCAACAGGCGGAGATACACACAAGATGAAATATGGACACAGAGGCGGCAATCATCCGGTCAAGGATCTTGCGACAGGACGTGTTTACATTTCCTCACAGAACCATGGATATGTTGTTGACTCAGATATCCTGGAGCAGAAGGGAATCGCGAAACCTGCTTTTGTCAATGTAAACGACGGTACCAACGAAGGTATGGCTTACATCGGCAAAAACATCTTTACCGTACAGTTTCATCCGGAAGCCTGCCCTGGACCGCAGGATTCCAGCTACCTGTTTGACAGATTTATGGAAATGATGGGAGGAACAGATCATGCCGAGAAATAAAGATATCCACAAAGTTCTTGTAATTGGCTCCGGTCCGATTATCATCGGTCAGGCAGCAGAATTCGACTATGCAGGTACACAGGCATGCCGCTCTCTCAAGGAAGAAGGCATGGAAGTAGTTCTTCTGAACTCCAACCCTGCAACCATTATGACAGACAAAGATATCGCGGACAAAGTTTACATCGAGCCGCTTACTGTAGAAGTTGTAGAACAGCTCATCCTCAAGGAGAAACCGGACAGCGTCCTTCCGACACTTGGAGGACAGGCAGGTCTGAACCTTGCAATGGAACTTGAAGAAAAGGGATTCCTCAAGGAGCATAATGTACGTCTGATCGGAACCACAGCCGAGACCATCAAGAAGGCTGAGGATCGTCAGGAATTCAAGGACACCATGGAAAAGATTGGCGAGCCGGTCGCAGCTTCCAAGGTCGTAACAACCGTAGAAGATGGTGTCGCATTTACCAGAACCATCGGTTATCCGGTCGTTCTCCGTCCTGCTTACACCCTTGGCGGAAGCGGCGGCGGTATTGCCAACAACGAATATGAACTGAGAGAGATCCTCGAGAACGGACTCAGACTTTCCCGTGTAGGAGAAGTTCTGGTAGAACGCTGCATCGCAGGATGGAAAGAAATTGAATACGAAGTAATGCGTGACAGTGCAGGAAACTGCATCACAGTCTGCAACATGGAAAACATCGATCCGGTTGGTGTCCATACCGGTGACTCCATCGTAGTCGCACCGTCCCAGACACTTGGAGACAAGGAATATCAGATGCTCCGTACTTCCGCTCTGAACATCATCACAGAGCTTGGTATCACAGGTGGATGTAACGTACAGTACGCCCTTCATCCGGAGAGCTTCGAGTACTGTGTTATCGAGGTAAACCCTCGTGTAAGCCGTTCTTCCGCACTGGCAAGTAAGGCAACCGGTTACCCGATCGCCAAAGTTGCAGCAAAGATCGCTCTTGGATATACCCTCGATGAGATCCCGAATGCGATCACAGGCAAGACATACGCAAGTTTCGAGCCGATGCTTGACTACTGTGTAGTCAAGATCCCGAGACTTCCATTTGATAAATTCATCACAGCTAAGAGAACACTGACTACTCAGATGAAAGCTACCGGTGAGGTTATGAGTATCTGCCATAACTTTGAGGGTGCACTCATGAAAGCTATCCGTTCTCTGGAGCAGCACGTGGACAGCCTGATGTCCTACGATTTTACAGGACTTGATGAAGACGAGCTGATCGACGAGCTGGCAGTTGTAGATGACCGCCGTATCTGGAAGATCGCAGAAGCGATCCGCAGAGATATTTCCAAGGAATACATCCACAGGATCACCAAGATTGACAGATGGTTCATCGACAAGATCGCGATCCTGGTAGAGATGGAACAGGCACTCAGGACCCAGCCGCTGACAGAAGAACTTCTTCTTGAGGCGAAACGCATGGAATTCCCGGACTACGTGATCGCAGACCTCTGCGGAAGAACAGAGGCAGACATCAAGGCTCTCCGTCAGGGCTACAAGATCACAGCCGCATACAAGATGGTAGATACCTGTGCTGCTGAGTTTGCAGCCGCAACACCATATTACTACTCTGTATATGGCGGACCGGACACAGAAAACGAAGCCGTAGCTACCCATGATAAGAAAAAAGTCCTCGTCCTTGGTTCCGGACCGATCCGTATCGGACAAGGTATCGAGTTCGATTTCTGCTCTGTACATTGTACCTGGGCATTCAAAAAAGAGGGCTATGAGACGATCATCGTAAACAACAACCCGGAAACAGTCAGCACCGACTTCGATATCGCAGACAAACTGTACTTCGAGCCGCTGACACCGGAAGATGTGGAAAACATCGTAAATATCGAGAAACCGGACGGAGCAGTTGTTCAGTTCGGTGGACAGACCGCGATCAAACTTACCGAAGCACTGATGAAAATGGGAGTCAAGATCCTCGGAACATCAGCAGAGGATGTTGACGCGGCAGAGGACCGTGAGCTCTTCGATGAGATCTTGGAGAAATGCCAGATCCCGAGACCGAAGGGACACACCGTATTTACCGCCGAAGAAGCCAAAAAAGCAGCCAACGAACTTGGCTATCCGGTACTTGTTCGTCCTTCCTATGTACTTGGTGGACAGGGCATGCGTATCGCAGTCAGTGATGAGGATGTAGAGGAATACATCGGAATCATCAACCAGATCGCACAGGAACACCCGATCCTGGTAGATAAGTACCTGATGGGTAAGGAGATTGAAGTTGATGCGGTATGCGATGGCGAGGATATCCTGATCCCTGGAATCATGGAGCACATCGAACGTGCAGGTATCCATTCCGGTGACAGTATCTCCGTATATCCGGCACAGACTATCAGCCAGAATGCAAAGAATACGATCGCAGAGTACACACGCCGTCTGGCACAGGCACTCCATGTAATCGGAATGATCAACATCCAGTTCATCGTCTGCGGCGAAGAAGTATATGTTATCGAAGTAAACCCACGTTCCAGCCGTACCGTACCTTACATCAGCAAGGTGACAGGAATCCCGATCGTGCCGCTGGCAACCAAGGTCATCCTCGGATACAAACTCAAAGATATGGGCTACGAACCGGGACTTCAGCCGGAGGCAAAACATATCGCGATTAAGATGCCGGTATTCTCCTTCGAGAAGATCCGCGGCGCAGATATCAGCCTTGGACCGGAAATGAAATCCACAGGTGAGTGCCTTGGTATTGCAGAGAACTTCAATGAAGCCCTCTACAAAGCCTTTATCGGAGCAGGGATCAAACTTCCGAAATACAAGAACATGATCATCACCGTCAAGGACGAAGACCATGAAGAAGTTGTTCCGATCGCAAGACGTTTCGAGGCTCTTGGATACCGCATTTACGCAACAAGAGGAACCGCCAAAGTCCTCAAAGAAAACGGAATCAAAGCGATCCGTACCAACAAACTGGAACAGCCTGCACCGAACCTTATGGACCTTATCCTCGGACATAAGATCGACGTTGTCATCGACACACCGCCGCAGGGTGTAGAACACCAGAAGGATGGTTTCGTGATCCGTCGAAACGCGATCGAGACAGGTGTCAATGTCCTTACCAGTCTGGATACAGCAGAAGCACTTGTAACCAGCCTTGAGAATACAGACCTTCATAACCTGACACTGATCGACATTGCAACGATCGCAAGCAGATAAATCAGATAAGACATAATAATTTACTGACCGGAGAGACAGACGATGTTTCTCCGGTCTTGTGTATTACAGGAAATCTAAACAAAAGTTAAACTTTGAACGAAAATGCATCGAAAGGTTTACGAACCACGGAAACTGTAATATACTGTATAAGTTCAGAGAAAAGTTCTGGATCAAAAATAAAAACAGAGAGGAAAAGAAACATGAGTGTTTTGGAGTTTATAAAAGTTGTGATCCTCGGCATCGTAGAGGGAATCACAGAATGGCTTCCGATCAGCAGTACCGGTCATATGATCCTGGTAGATGAATTTATCAAGATGGATATGGCCACAGAGTTCAAGGATTTTTTCCTGGTTGTCATTCAGCTGGGTGCGATCCTTGCGGTCGTAGTCCTGTACTGGGGGAAATTGTGGCCGTTCTACATAAGGCAGATCCCGAAGAAAAAGAAAGCGCAGCTTGCCCGCAAGAATCCGGTTGCCCGTATCGCGCTGACTTTTGTTGAGAAATTCTGTGATAAGGACAAATGGATCCTCTGGTTTAAGATCGTGGTAGCCTGCATCCCGACGATCGTGATCGCCCTTCCGTTCAATGATTTTATCGAAGAGAAATTCAACAACTATGTAGTCGTTGCGATCGCCCTGATCGTTTACGGTGTGATCTTTATCCTTGTTGAAAACTACAATAAGAGAAGAAAACCGACCTGTACTTCCCTTGAAGACTTAAGTTTTGCTACAGCGTTCAAGATTGGTATCTTTCAGGTACTGTCTGTAGTGCCGGGAACATCCCGTTCCGGTTCTACAATCATCGGTGGAATCCTTGTAGGAACCTCAAGAACAGTAGCAGCAGAATTTACCTTCTTCCTGGCGATCCCGGTTATGTTCGGAGCCAGCCTTCTGAAACTGGTAAAATTCGGCTTTGCCTTTACACCGGCTGAGATCCTGACACTGGTAACAGGCGTTGTGGTAGCTTTCTTTGTTTCTGTTATCGCGATCAAGTTCCTGATGGGTTACATCAAAAAGCACGATTTCAAGGCTTTTGGATGGTATCGAATCGTTCTCGGTATCCTTGTACTCGGATATTTTATCGGCAGAAATTTCCTTGGATAATTGCTTAATTTGACATTTAAGTAAATCCGTGGGATAATGAACGCGAAAAACAAGAGAGTTTTGACTGTAATTCGTTGCAGTTCAGAAAGGATGGTTGAAAACATGCATAAATCTAAATATATCGCTATGATCGCAGCGGCGGCTATGGCATTGACACTGGCCGGATGCGGAGGCAAGGGTGGAGAACTCATTGAAGTAACACCGACTCCGATGGCGACACCGACACCTACCGTTGTTCCGGCAACCGTAACACCACTTCCGACTTCCACACCGGCACCGAAGATGATCGGTACCAAGACAGCGCAGGCGAAGTTTATTTATCTGTCAAACAGTCTTCAGAGTGATATCCGTGAACTCTATCTGAGAACTTCCGGAAATGAAGACGGAGACTGGGGCAAGAACCTGATCTCTATGGAGTCTTCCATCAAGGCTGCTGAACAGGTGCAGATGTATTATGGCGGAGAGACTTCTTCCAGCACAACAGAGTCCGGAGACTCATCAGAGAGCACTTCTGACAGTACTTCTGCAAATTATGATATGAAGCTTGTCACAGCAGATGGAAACAGCTATGAGATTTATTCTGTAAACTTTGGAGATATGGAAAAAGCTTCTCTGATGCTTGACGACAGTACATCTTCTGTATACCTGCGTTATATGAGCCTTTCCACAAAGAAAGAAACAGATACAAGAGGAAATTCAGTGGAGACGAGTGACAGCAGTGATGAGAGTTCAGAGGACAGCAGTTCCAGCGACAGTTCTTCCAGTGACAGCAGTGACTCTTATGACAGCAGTTCCGACAGCAGTAGTGATTCCTATGATAACTCTTATGACAGCAACGACGACAGCAGTTATGACAGCTCCTATGATGATTCCAGCGACAGCAGTGATGATTATAATGACGGAAGCTATGATGACAGTTACGATGGCAGCTACGACGACAGCTATGATGATAGTTCCTATGACGACGGTGGTTATGCTGACGAAGGCTATGACACAGACGAGTCCAGCAGTTCAGACTGGGATTATTAACAAAAAAGAATCTGCCCGCATCCTTAAATGGAGGGGCAGATTTTTTATGTACAAAAATATATATTCTTTATAAATAAGACAGTTCTCCGGTATGAGCCGTGTAATAACAGTTCTGACCGCGGAGTGCAGTCTTGAATTCGTCGGAACGGGTGATCTCGATGAGTGCCTGAAATCCGGGAGAATTCAGAGAAGAGGCCTCCATGACAAGATACATCGGAACTTTGAGAAGTGGAATAAAGTCCAGCTTTCCGGCGTTGAGAACGACAGCTTTTTCTCCGATCGCAGTATCACAGTGTCTGTCGATCACTGCAGCAACGGCAGAAAAGTCAGAAACGAATTCTTTCTGATATCCGGATATGGAAGAAGCAGGAATCTGCATTTTCTTAAGCTGTTTATCCAGATAGATCCGGCTGGTACTGCCTTTTTCACGGTTGGCAAGAATGATGTCCTTGCGGGTAAGATCCTGGATACCAGAAATGTCCTTGGGATTTCCTTCTTTAATATATAACCCAAGTGTAAATTCATAGAGTGTAAGCAGTGCAAGTGGGATTCCCGGCAGCAGAGGAGTGATATCTTCTGCAAAAACTCCGGCAGCAGCGGCATGTACTTTCCCGAAATAAAGAGAGTAAAGACCGTTGTAGCTGTTCATATGAGAATGAAGGATCGGCAGTCCCAGAGGATGTGCAGCCATCTGCCCCATCAGAAGCTCCATCACAGAAGGAGCCTGTCCACTGATGATAAGTCCGCTGGAATTAAGGAGATAATCCCTTTTGAGAAGAGAACTCTCCGGGCGGAAAACAGGAGAAGCAGGACGCTGTTCGGAATCAGAAACAGTTCCCTTGAGATATTCTGCAAGCTGTTCTTCGCTGATCCGAAGCTGCTTGCCGATCTTCGAGGAGGAAAGTTCCCCTCGTTTGATTAGCTCATATACCGTCGTCTTTTTGACCCTTAGTCTGTCTGCAACTTCCTGGGCGGTATAGAGTTTATTCATCAATACCAACCATAACGTTAGTAGCCTTGATCACTGCATAAGCGTCAGAGCCTACTTCCAGTCCAAGTTCTTCTACTGCAGAGCAGGAAATTGTGGAAACGATGATGTTGCCGCCTCCGATGTCAAGAGTTACGATAGAGTTGACAGCTCCTGTTTTGATGTCGATTACTTTTCCTTTTAACTGATTGCGTGCACTTAATTTCATAAAATTTTTTCTCCTATAAAAATATTTTTGGGTTTTATTAACATTTTCTATCATAGCACAGGGCAAATTGTTTGACAAGAATAGCTATCTGAGATAAAATAAATAAAACAGGTCAAAACCGAACAAAACAGAATAACAATAAACAAAATGAGAAAAAATATGAAGAAAAAATTAGTTACAGTAATGCTTGCAGGTGTGCTGGCAGCAGGCATGAGCGCAGGAAGTGTACAGGCAGCAACAGCAGATGACGCAAGCGGAGATCTGTATGTATTTATCGCAGCAAGCCTTAACAACGCTATGGAAGTTATCCAGAAGGATTTCAACGAGGAATATCCGGATGTAAATATCCTTTTCAACGCAGACAGCTCAGGAACACTTCAGACACAGATCGAAGAAGGTTCCAGATGTGATATCTTCTTCTCAGCAGCAACCAAACAGATGGACGCTCTGGTAGACGAAGACCTCGCTAAGAAAGATTCCGTAGTAGATCTCCTTGAGAACAAAGTTGTTCTGATCAAACCAAAGGACGGAGAAACCAAGGTTACAGGATTTGAGAACATCACAGACGCAGCTAACATCGCTCTGGCAGGAGAGGATGTACCGGTTGGACAGTACTCCCGTGAGATCTTCAAGAACCTCGGAATCGAAGATGATGTAAACAAGATGGAGATCAACGAAGGTAAAAACGTAACAGACGTTCTCGCATCCGTCAGCGAAGGAAGTAACGAGATTGGTATCGTATACGCAACAGATGCAGCTTCCGTAGCAGATAAAGTTGACATCATCGCAGAAGCACCGGCTGGATCCCTTGAGACACCAGTTCTTTACCCGGTAGGACTGACAGAGGATGCAGAGGCATCTGAGTCCGAAGCAGCGGCAGCAGATGCATTCCTTGCATACCTTCAGACAGATGATGCTCTCAAAGTATTCGAAGAGTACGGATTCGCTCCATACACAGCAGAAGAAACAGCAGATGACGCTGAAGCAGAAGCAACAGAGGAAGCTGCCAACTAATATAAAAAATAAAAAGTCAGCAAAAGGGGCGGATCATAGTCTGCCCCTTTTTGCTGATAAAGGGGAAATAATACAATGATGGAATTTTTACAGGATATAAACTGGAGTCCCCTGTGGATATCCCTCAAGACAGGCGTAGTGGCAACTACGATCGCATTTTTTCTGGGAATTTTCTGTGCAAGAAAGATCATGAAACTCAAACCAGGTTCCAGAGCGGTCCTGGATGGGATCCTCACGATGCCGCTGGTTCTTCCACCGACAGTTGCAGGCTTCTTTCTCCTTTTGATCTTCAGCCTCAGACGCTCATTCGGTAAGTTTCTTCTCGAAAATTTTGACTTCAAAGTTGTACAGACCTGGAAAGGCTGCGTCATTGCAGCAGCAGTGATCGCATTTCCGCTGATGTACCGCAACGCCAGAGCTGCGTTTGAGCAGGTGGACGTAAACCTGATCTATGCAGGACAGACCCTGGGAATGAGCGACCGCAAGATCTTCTGGAAAGTCATCGTACCGGCAGCAGGTCCGGGAATCGCCTCCGGAACTGTACTTGCCTTTGCGAGAGCGATCGGAGAGTACGGTGCAACTTCCATGCTTGCAGGAAACATCCTCGGCAAGACAAGAACCGTTTCCGTAGCGATCGCAGCAGAAACCTCGGCAGGAAACTATGATGTTGCCGGTTTCTGGGTTGTGGTGATCGTGGTGATCTCATTCGCGATCGTGGCACTCATCAATATCGTCTCCGGCAGGGGAATGAAGAGCAGGAGGTGGATTTAATGGCCATCCATGTAGAAATAGAAAAAAGCTTTAAGGGATTTTCGCTGAAAACAGCATTCGACAGCAAAAGCTCCGCAATAGGGATCCTCGGAGCATCCGGAAGCGGCAAGAGCATGACCCTGCGCTGCATCGCCGGAATCGAGAAACCGGACAAGGGAAAGATCATCATCAACGGAAGAACTGTGTTTGACTCTGAAAAAAAGATCAATCTCAAACCACAGGAGAGAAGGATCGGCTACCTTTTTCAGAACTATGCCCTTTTCCCGACCATGACAGTAAAGGACAACATCAAATGCGGTTTCCGCGGAGAAAAAGGAATTCAGGATGCCAAAGTAGCAGACTTTGTTAAGAGATACCACCTCGACGGACTCGAAAACCGCTACCCATCCCAGCTCTCCGGCGGTCAGCAGCAGCGAGTAGCCCTCGCAAGAATGATGATCGGAGAACCAGAGGCGATCCTCCTCGACGAACCATTCTCCGCCCTCGACGGCTACCTCAAGGACACCCTCCAGAAAGACATGGAAGACTTCCTCAAACAATACCAGGGCGACATGATCATGGTAACACATAGCCGTGACGAAGCTTTCCGCTTCTGCAAAGAACTCATGCTCCTCAAAGACGGCAGAACCCTGACCTTCGGAGACACCAGGCACCTCTTCGAGCAGCCAGGCCTCCTCGAAGTAGCCCGCCTCACCGGCTGCAAAAACAATTCCAGGGCTCGTAAGCTGGGGGCTTACGAGATCGAGGCTCTGGATTGGGGTCTCAAACTCCACACCACCCAGGAAGTCCCGGATGACATTACGCATGTAGCTATCCGAGGGCACTGGATGCAGCCTGCCGATACCCCTGGCCAGAATACTGTTCCCTTCGAAGTTCAGGATTACATAGAAACTACCTTCGAACATCAGTATTTGGTTAAGTGTCCAAATGCGGACACAGACGCTGTTCTCTGGTGGATGCGACCTAAACCGAATTTTCAGTTGGACCCAAGAGCCAACTTACCTAAGTACCTGTACCTCCCACCCGAGCATCTGATGCTCCTGAAACCCTGAGGGGGAGCATCTCAAAGTTGCGAAGGCCGAAGCTCCCCCTCAGGGTTTGGTCTGGTATCGCAGATACCCAGAAACAAGCATCGCAATTTTAAATGTCAAAGCATCCTCAAACGACCTCAAATCCAATCCAAACCGTTTCTGGATCTTTTCAAAACGATATACAAGTGTATTCCTATGCACATACAACTGCCTGGACGTCTCTGACAAATTCAAGTTATTTTCAAAGAACGTCCGTATTATATTCAAAGTCTCCCCATCAATCGCATCCAAAGATTCCCCATCGAAAATCTCTTCGATAAACATCTCACAAACTTCCTCCGGAAGCTGATAGATCAACCGTCCAATCCCAAGCTTCCGATACCCGAACACATTCCGTTCGGAATAAAAAATCTTCCCGATCTCCAGCGCCATCCGCGCTTCCTTATATGCGTTCGCGAGATCACGAAGCCCATTTGCTACATTACTATATGCAACCCACGCCTGCGTCATAGCCTCAGCACCAAGCATATCCACCAGCATATGCGCCGTAGCCTCCAGATTTTCATATGTCTCCGTAGAGACAAGCTCCCTCACGATAATGATCCCCTTATCATCCACCGACGTAATAAAATCATGTGTCCGCGCAGAAAAAATATTCCGGATCATAGTCAGCGCATGTTCATCCCCGGCCTGCCGCGTCTCGACGAGAAAGACAGCGCGCTGACAGGAAGAAGAAATATGTAGTTTCTTCGCCCTGTTAAAAGCCTCGACCTCACTGTAAGATCCAAGCAGCAGCTTCTGCATAAAAGCATTCTTGTCATTTTTTTCAGAATAAGCTTCGATCAGGCTTCGGATCTGGCAGACTGCCAGTTCTCCGATCGTAGAAGTGCTTTCTCCGCTTCCCCACACGATCAGAATATAAAGAAGTTCATCACGGTCCATAACCTTATAAAGACAGCAGGAGGCATTGGCAGTGCACAGCGCATCTCCATTTCGGAAATCCTCCAGCTTGCCGGCAGAAGGAATCCTTCTTTCACCGGTAGCGACAAAAACTGAATTATCCTCTGAAAGAAGACAGAAATCAAGACCACTGATCTGTTTCCAGTCCTCCATACATTTCTGCAAATTTCTCTGTATAGATATAGACATAATAAATTCCTTTCTTAATAAAAAAATAACCCGGGGAGAAAAGTCCCCCGGGTTTTAAATTTTTAATCTTAGTTTGTGATAACAAGCTCGGAATCTTTGTCGAAGAAGTGAGTTTTCTCCATATCGAAGTCAAATTTAACCGGATCGCCTGTTTTTGCTTTTGTGCCAGGATCAACACGAGCTGTGATCTGAGTTCCGTTTACATCGAAGTACAGGAATACTTCTGCACCAAGAAGCTCATAAACCTTAACTGTAGAAGACATGGAACCATTCGGTGTATCTGCAACGTCTTCCGGACGGATACCCATAACAACTGTTTTTCCTACATAGCCGCCATCTTTGAGAGCTTTTGCTTTAGCAGCCGGGATAACCAGTTCGTCTTTGCCTAATACTGCAACAACGTCAGAACCTTTTTCTTTAATCTCAACATCAAGGAAGTTCATCTGCGGGGATCCCATGAATCCAGCTACGAACAGGTTGCCTGGTTTCTGGTACAGGTTCTGTGGTGTATCTACCTGCTGAACAACACCGTCTTTCATAACAACGATTCTGGTACCAAGTGTCATAGCCTCTGTCTGGTCATGTGTTACATAGATGATAGTAGCACCCAGTCTCTGATGGATCTTGGAGATCTCGATACGCATCTGTACACGAAGTTTTGCATCCAGGTTGGAGAGCGGCTCATCCATAAGGAATACCTTAGGATTACGAACGATAGCACGTCCCATAGCAACACGCTGTCTCTGTCCACCGGAAAGAGCCTTCGGTTTACGATCAAGGAGTTTGTCAAGGTCAAGGATTCTTGCTGCTTCACGAACTGCTTTGTCGATCTCGTCCTTCGGAACTTTACGAAGTTTCAGTCCGAATGCCATGTTATCATATACTGTCATATGAGGATACAGAGCGTAGTTCTGGAATACCATTGCGATATCACGGTCCTTCGGCTCTACATCGTTCATAACTTTGTCACCGATCTTTAAGGTACCGCTGGAGATCTCTTCCAGTCCGGCTACCATACGAAGTGTAGTAGATTTACCACATCCAGATGGTCCTACAAAGATGATAAATTCTTTATCTTCGATTTCAAGGTTGAAATCTTTAACGGCTTCGAAACCGTTCGGATATGTCTTGTTGATATGCTGTAAAGATAAACTTGCCATTTCTTATTCCTCCAAAATAATTGTAGTAGTTTTTGCTTTCGTTTTGAACTGTTATCAGTATAGCGAAAACAAAAGACGCTTACCAGTGAAGATTTTTACAAAGATTTTGGTGGTTTCTTGACAGATTGACGAAAAGGGGGAAAAGCTTCGTCAATCCGTCAGATCCGGCGTTCATTTATGAACATACCTTCCAGTGGATGTGCATGGAACTGACGCTGGAACCATTCACATTTACACAGAAAAAGATAATAAATATTGAGACCGCATTCATGCAGTGTTTCATAGTTGCCCTGGCCCTTGGCGATGATGAGATCTGCTGTTTCAAGCAGTTTCCGTGCTTCCTCGCTGATATGCGGAAGCCAGGTGCCGCCGACATCATTGCCATTGCCGATGACTCTGGTAATCTCTGTAAGCCCGATCTCCTCGGCATCTTCCATTGTCGCATCGTTGATAGCAGGGAAACCGCGGACGATCACAGTGATGGCAAGCTCAGGATAGAATTCTTTCAGCAGTTTGACGACAAGCTTATCAAGTACAACTTCACCACAGTTATCTGTCAGGTAAACAAGCCTGGAGGCAGAGGCGAGTTCTTCGCGGAAGCGGCGGTATTCATTTTCGTCAAGTGGATCCTTATTTTCTTCATTAAGAAGAGAGAGGACAGTGGCAGAATCCACATTTGCAAGTGCGGCAAAATCAATATAGTTGCCGATACGTGCATAGAGAAGTGCCGTTTTCAGCGGATCGTCAGAGTTCCGGATCGTTTCCTCAAGAGATGGTTCCAGATCTAGCATGAGCTGATTGAATTCTTTCTTGATGGAAGAGTAATCTTCCATGGGCTGCTCCCAGAAATCGCTGAACATTTTTTTCAGATCAATGGAAATACTCGGGGCACAGTCGTCCTCGCCGGCATTTGCCATAAGCTCCATGACTTTTTTCATATATTCGGTTTTTCGGTCTGCGTCATCAAAATCACGGATCTTTTTTTCCTGCTTGTTGATGGCACAGCACATACAGAATGGATTCAGTTTCATGAGTTTCCTCCTTGGAACATAAAGTTTTGATACAGATATTTCCTATTATAAGGCTTCGGACAGAATAAGACAAGAAATATGGCAGAAGGCGTGTTTTTTGTTGAATAACTGCGCGCCGCATTCT